>JAKSSL010000009.1 GCA_024403115.1 Clostridia bacterium | reverse complement strand
TGACTTTGAAGTATTATCAAATAGAGAATGGTTCATACACTGTTTTAAATAATGCTACAGAAATTACGAATTCTTGTAAGCTTGAACAAATAAAACTAATAGAAGAATTCAATAATATTGCCTACAAATTAACTGCTTCGCAAAAAGAAGAGTGGGAGGCAAAGCTTAAAAATTGCAACAATTTGGAAGATTTAAAAGCATTGGCTTCACAGTTGGAAGAAGTGAAACAACAGATTGAAGATGATCAACAAATTGAGGATGAGCCTATTACTGTAAATACTATTAAGGCAAAGTACTATAATGGGCAGAAACAAACTGGCACTTTTTACTTTAAGCAAAATGGCAAAACTATAGCAACTAAGAAGGTAAGCAGAACAAAACCTGGAACATATTATACAGAAGACGTTAACGGCGTAAAAGGCAAGCTAGTAGTCAAGGTAAAGGGCACATCAATCAGTTCACTAAAAGCTGGTAAGAAGTCTTTCACAATCAAAGTATACAAACGTGCGAAGGCCAATGTTACAGGCTATCAATTGCGTTTCTCTTTGAAGAGCAATATGAAGAAGAATAGGATTAAGACCATTTCAACAAAGTACACAAAGGTCAGCAATACCTTCAAGAAGCTTAAGAGCACTAAGTACTATGTACAAGTTCGTACATATAAGACAATCAGTGGCAAGAAGTACTACTCCGCATGGAGCAAGTATACGACAGTTAAGGTAAAATAATTATGTAAATAATATTAAAACCCCTGCAAATGCAGGGGTTTTTAAGTGTTAAGTATTAATAATTAAATCTCTTTCTTTTGGCAATTAGGAATATGGAGCCTAGTATTATGGCCATTATTTCGCCTGCAACGGTAGCAAACCATATGCCTTTAATACCAAATATCAACGGAAGCAACATTACACTTGCTCCTTCAAATAGAAGTGTTCTTAAAAATGAAATAATTGCTGAAGTTATTCCATCGTTTAGGGCTGTGAAGAAGTCCGAGATGTAAATTGCAAAGCCTGAGAATAAGAAACACAGTGCAAATATTCTAAAACCTGAGATGGTTAGTTCTTTTACATCAGAGTCATATCCTACGAATATTTCTGCCATTGGACTTGCAAATATCTCCGAAAGGAGACATATGCTTACGCCTAAGGTTCCAATGATAATTAGGCTCTTTTTCAACAGATTCCTCATTTCAGCATGATTATCGGCACCGAAGTGATAGCTTACAATTGGAGTGCTTCCCATGGAATAACCGGCAAAAACGCCGAAGAATATTGTACCTATATAGAGTATTACTCCGTAAGCTGCGACTCCATCTTCACCAGCATATTTAAGGAGTTGAACATTGTATAACATTCCAACTACACTCATTGAAATACTGCTCATAAATTCTGATGAGCCGTTAAATAAGGCTTTTAGCAGTATTTTGCCATTAAACTTAGGCTTTTTTAGTCTTAATATACTGTCATTTTTTCGTATAAAGTAAATAATTGGTATTGATCCACCTAGTATTTCGCTTACAACTGTAGCAAAAGCAGCACCCATAAGTCTGTATTCTACAGGAAGAGTGGTACACAGGATTGCATCTAATACCATATTGTTCACTCCACAGATTACTGTAACTCTAAGGCCGAGTTTTGGCTTTTCAGCTGCAATGAAGAAGTTTTGGAACATTACTTCCAGTATGAAGAATGGCATGGATATAAAGCTTATACTTGCGTATAGCACTGAATCATCCAATAGTTTTCCACTTGCACCTAAGAATTCAGCAAAAGGCTTGATGAATATTAATCCTAATATGGAAATTACTATACCTGTTATAAAAGCAACGGCTACGAATAGAGAAAAATATTCGTTGGCCTTTTCTTTTTTACCTTCACCATAGGTTTTTGCTACTATGGCAGTTCCGCCTGTTCCAAATATGAAACCAACTGTTCCCAGTATGCCCAAAACAGGCATAATGAAATTTACGGCGGCGAAAGGGGTTTTACCTGCAAAATTAGACACGAAAAAACCGTCCACTACAGTATAGATTGAGTTAAATATCATCATAGCTATAGTAGGAAGAGTGAAACGTATTAATCTTGTGTAATTAAAGTGATCAGATAATTTGATCTCTGCTTTTTTACCCATATGAATATTATATAAAAATCGCTTTTTCTAGTCAATGAAACTAGACATTAGGGCTATAATTCTTTATAATTATTATGAATATTTGTGTACAGATATATACAGAAAAAGAGGAAAAAATGAAATACACTAGATTAGCTGAATATGTATTACAAATGGATACTTATAAAGACTTAGATTATGCTTTTGCTGAAGAGTCATATTGGAATATTTTTGGAAAAGGTGGATGCACTGCTTGTGTAAAATCCTTGCCAAATGGAGATACCATTGTGGGCAGAAATATGGATCTTTATTACAGCAATAAGCCTGCATATATTGTAAGAACAGATGTGGAAGGTGAATATAAAACTTTAGGCTTTGCATATTCCTATTTATCTGGACCAGATTATAAGGAAGTACTATCCAATGGTCTAAGTGAAGAAGATATTAAGAAGATACCTTTTACTTGTTGCGACATTATAAACGAACATGGCTTGTATATGGAAATTAATATGAGAAATGGCGAGTTTAATGAAGACGGTTCTTCCGTTTATCTATGCACAGGAACTAATCCAAAAGCAAAGAAAAGAGTTTGCTCACTTTCTTTACAACGCCATGTAGTAAATCATTGTAAAAACATAGATGAAGCTTTGGAATATATCAATAATGAATTGAATATATATACTCCATTTAATGAAAATCTGCCATGGAATTTCTGCTTCATATTAGCTGAACCAGGTGGAAGACATGGACTTTTAGAGATTGCTGAGAACAAGATAAGCTGGCTTGAAGGTCAAGATGCTCAAACAAATTTCTACATTACCAAGGAATTTGCGGACAAGGAGCAACTTAAATGTGGGCTTGGTCGATACGATTATGTAATGGATAAGCTTAATTCAATCAACAATGAAGATGATATGTTTAAAATGATGGAAAGCATTCAATATTCAAACATCTATAGACCTGATCCAGTATGTGATATTAGGACTGAGTGGGTAGGAGTTAAGCCTCATTGGACAACAGACTATGTGCTTTTGGAAGAAAATAGAGCTGAGATTGAGGAAATGATTGACCACGATATGAAGAAGTTTGCTTCATTGAGCCGTGAGGAGCTTATGGATGGGGGAACTTTCTGGGAATCAGTATTCACAGTGGTAGCCAATTGCGAGAAGAGAAGCTTAATGCTTCGTTGCTTCGAAGATGAAAGTAAAACATTTAATTTAGAATTATAGATTACGGAGTTAAAATGAAAGACTTTATTTTAATTGCAGGACCTTGTTCTGTGGAAAGTGAACAACAACTAGATATAATTTGTCAGGAAGTTAAAAAGGCGGGAGTTGATGCCATTAGAGGTGGAGCTTTTAAACCTAGAACATCACCCTATGACTTTCAAGGCTTAGGTGAAGAGGGCTTAAAGCTTTTATCAGAGGCAAAAGCAAAATACAATCTGCCTATAGTGTCAGAAATAGTTGACAAGTCTCAAATTGAAATGTTCCAAGATGTGGATATTTTGCAGGTTGGAGCTAAAAATATGCAAAACTTTGAGCTTTTAAAGGCTTTAGGTAAAACTGACAAATGGATTTTGCTGAAAAGAGGCTTTGGAAATACTGTAGATGAGCTTTTGAACAGTGCTGAATATATCAGACAGGGCGGAAACGAAAAGATAATTCTTTGTGAGAGAGGAATTAGAAGCTTTGAAACTTCAACTAGATTCACTTTGGATTTATCTGCAATTCCAGTAATTAAGAGCAGAACAAACATGAAGGTAATAGTGGATCCAAGTCATGCGGCTGGGAAATCTCAATATGTGAGAAGCCTAGCTTTGGCCGCTGTGGCTGCAGGAGCTGATGGCTTAATCGTAGAGGTGCATAATAAACCTAAGGAAGCTTTATGCGATGGAAAACAGGCTTTAAGCTGCCATGAATTTAGTAAACTAGCTCATGATGTATTTGCCATGAGAGACTTAATGAAAGAGTTTTAACTATGAGAGAAGTTTTAATTAATACTAACAATCCATACACTGTATATATAGGCCAGGACCTGCTTTCAAAATGTGGTGAATATCTTAACAGGGTAAAACAGCCTTGCAAGGTTTTAGTTGTATGCGACGATAATGTAAACAAGCTTTATTCCACATGTGTAATGGACAGCTTGAAAGATAATGGATTTGATCCTTTTAAGCATTTCTTTAAAAGCGGAGAAGAGAATAAAGATATTAAGAATCTGGAAGCAATTCTTGAGACTCTTGCCAAAAACAATTTCAATCGCAGTGACTTAGTTTTGGCTTTAGGTGGCGGTGTATGTGGAGATATGGCTGGATTTGCAGCTGCCACATATATGAGAGGCATGGATTTTGTACAAATTCCAACAAGCCTTCTTGCTATGGTTGATGCTTCTGTAGGTGGTAAAACTGCAGTAAATTTAAGCTCTGGCAAGAACCTTTTCGGTGCTTTTCACCAACCTAAGATGGTTTTGTGTGATATAGATACTTTGAAAACATTGCCAGAAGAAGAGATGAAGAACGGATATGCTGAGTGTATTAAACACGCATTTTTAGCTGATCCTACGCTTCTTTCTAAGATGGATGATCTGGAAGACTTAATCGCACAGAATATTGAAATTAAGGCAAGCTTTGTTTGTGGAGATGAAGAGGATAGAGATAAGCGTACAGCTTTAAATTTCGGACATACCATAGGCCATGCCATAGAGAGAGCCAGTGGCTTTGAAATCTCCCATGGAAAAGCTGTTGCCATAGGTATGTGCTTGGAGCTTAAAGCTATGGGCTTTGACAAAGTTTATGAGCAATTAAAAGCAGAGCTTTTGAAATACGATTTGCCTTGTGAATGTGAATTGAACTTCTTTGATCTAAAATCAGAGCTTATGAATGATAAGAAAATAAGCGGAAAATATATTACAATTCCAACAGTTGAATCCATAGGTTCATACCAATTAATTACTATGGACGAGGCTGAATATACACAGTTTATAAAAAGAGCTTTAATATGAATGTAAGAGTGTATCCATCACAATTAAATGGCGAGCTAAATATTCCTGCTTCAAAATCTTTGGCCCACAGGCTTTTAATAGCACAGGCTTTCTTGAATCCTGAAATATCATTGGATTTTGAACTAAAATCAGAGGATTTACAGGCAACACAAAGCTGTATTAATGCCATCAAAAATGCAGGCCTTTTAGATTGTAAAGAGTCAGGAACAAGTTTAAGGTTTATGCTACCTATAGCTTCCGCTTTATTGGATGAGTTTGAAATTACAGGAAGTGAGAGCCTTAAGGATAGACCTTTGGAGCCTTTAATTGAGGCCATGGAGGATAATGGGCTTGAGTTTTCTTCCCACCAACTTCCTATAAAAGTGAGGGGAAAGCTTAAAGCTGGTAAATATCAAGTTCCAGGAAATATTAGCTCACAGTTTGTATCTGGCCTTTTATTTGCCAAAGCTATAGCTCATATTCCAATGGATATAGAAATTATTGGCGAACTTGAATCTAAGGACTACGTGGATATGACCGATGGGGTTATATCAGGTCAAATTAAAGAAATAGAAGGGGACTGGACTCAGGCTGCAAATTATGTAGTTGCAAATTCACTTGGCGCTCAAATACAATGCTGTGGTTTAAATGAGAACAGCATTCAGGGAGATAGAAGGATATTAGAATATATTAACAAGTCTGAAATTGATTTGAGCAATAATCCTGATTTAGCTCCAATATTGTCAGTACTGGCCCTAAGTCGTAAAGGTAAAACAAGCCTTAATCACATCAATAGACTAAGGTTCAAGGAAAGCAATCGTGTGAAAGCCATAATTGAGCTATGCGAGGCTTTTGGTGGCCAAACGATAGAATATGAGGATAGACTTGAAATCATTGGAAATGGCCATTTTGAGCCTTGTACAGTTAATGGGTACAATGACCATAGAATAGTAATGGCGGCGGCTATTGGAGCCAGCTTTGCTCAAGGCTCCGTTGATATAATCGGTGCAGAAGCTGTAAATAAATCCTATCCAGATTTCTGGGAAGACTATAAAACTATAGGAGGACGATTTACTTGTCTAGATTAGTTCTAAATACAATTGAATTAGAAATTTTTGGAAGATCTCACGATGAATATATAGCAGGTCGTTTAAAAGGAATTTCCAAAGGCCATAAGATTGATTTTGAAGAATTAAGGGAACTTATGGAAAGAAGAAGACCGGGCAAAAGCAACACTTCCCAAAGAAATGAAGCTGACGCTATTGAGATTATCTCGGGTTTTAACGATGATACTACTAACGGTGAAACCATTGAAATTAGAATCAAAAACAAGGATGTAAATTCCAAGGATTATGATGATCTTAAATATATTCCTAGACCTGGTCATGCGGATTTTGGAGCCTATTTAAAATACGGCCTTGAATATGATATGAGTGGTGGCGGAGAGTTTTCAGGACGTCTTACAGCTGTAATTACAGCTCTTGGCGGAATAGTTATACAAATCCTTGAGAAAAAGGGAATTGGCTTTAATGCTGAGCTCGTTTCGGTTCATGGCAGTGAGGACATTGATGGAGAAATCAAGAAAGCCATGGAAAATCAGGATTCCGTAGGAGGAATTATTAGATGTTCTATAAATGGTTTAAATGCTGGAATAGGTGGGGAGTACTTTGATGGTATAGAATCTGCCATTTCACGCCTTATCTTTGCAATCCCAGCTGTCAAAGGAATAGAATTTGGTTCAGGTTTCTCTGGGGTTAATATTTACGGTAGTGAAAATAACGACCAGTTTGGGCTTTTAAATGAAAAAGTAAAGCCTTTGTCAAACAATGCTGGGGGAATACTTGGAGGAATTTCCACAGGTGAGGAAATCTATTATAGCGTGGCTGTAAAGCCGACTCCTTCCATTGGAAAGACACAAAAATCGGTCAATATGAAGACCATGGAAGAAGTTGAAATTTCAATATCTGGAAGGCATGATCCTTGCGTTGCTGTAAGAGCATGTCCCGTTGTAGAAGCGCTGAGCGCAATAGCTTTAGCAGATTATTTGGAGGTCTAAAATGGACTTAAATGAATTGAGAAATAGAATAGATGAGATAGATGATGAAATCTTGGAGCTTTTTGAAAAGCGCATGGAACTTTGCAGGGAAATAGGTGAGGTAAAGGCCAAAGATTCTCTACCACTTGAAAATTTAAAGCGTGAAAGAGAGATTATCACTTCCATGAGAGAAAAAGCTGACAGTGATTTGGCGGATTATGTGGAAGAGCTTTTTGAGAAAATCTTTCATTTGAGCAAGGAATATCAAAACGAGGGAAGATAATGAAATATGGCCTTATAGGTTATCCCTTGGGACAAAGTTATTCCAAAGAAATTCATGAAAAATTGGGTTTAGACTACCAGCTTATGGAAGTTGAGAACTTGGATGTCTTCATGAAAAGCTTGGATTTTCAAGGGTTTAACGTTACAATTCCATATAAAGAGAAGATTATAGCTTACCTTGACTCTTTAGACGAGAAAGCTGATGAAATCGGTGCTGTAAACACAGTGGTAAGGCAAAAAGATGGTAGTTTGAAGGGCTATAATACTGATTATTACGGCTTAAAGTACCTTATGAGAAATGTGCAAATTAAAAATTCCAAGGTAGCTATTCTTGGAAGTGGGGGCACAAGCCATACTGCACAGGCTTTGTGCAGGGATTTTGGCGCATCTGAGATCATTGTTATATCCAGAAAGGGTGAAATTACCTATGAGGATTGCTCAAAATATGAGGATGCAGACGTTCTCATCAACACAACTCCAGTAGGAATGAGCCCAAAAGTGGATGAAATCCCTATAAACTTAGATGTTTTTACTTCTTTAAAAGCAGTAGTCGATGTTATATACAACCCACTTGAAACTGCCCTAGTTTATGAAGCTAGAAAAAGGGGAATCTATGCCATTAACGGACTTGAAATGTTGGTGGCTCAAGCCCTATTTGCAGAAGAAATATTTCTAAACATAAAGCTTGAAGATCTTGATATTAGTGAGATAGTAAATAGTTTACATAAAATCAATATTGTTATAATAGGTATGCCGGGCTGTGGAAAGAGCACAGTGGGAAAACTCTTGGCAGATAAGCTTAAAATGGACTTCTATGATAGCGATATTTTGCTGGGAAATCCTGGTGAAATCATAGAAAACTGTGGTGAAAAGGAGTTTAGGCTAAGAGAAAGAGAAGTCATCAAATCCTTAAGCCCTAAAAACAACAGTGTAGTTGCTGTTGGAGGAGGTTCTTTGCTTTTGGAAGATAATATTAGACTTCTTAGAGCAAACGGCACAAAGTTTGTTCTGGTTCTTAGGGATTTAGACAAGTTAGATCAAGCAAATCGTCCGCTTTCAAAGGACTTACAAGCCTTGTGGGAAGCTAGAAAGGACATTTATTATATGAACGCTGACATTATTGTGGAGAATAATGGAAGTATTTCAGAATGTGTGGAGAAGATTTATGAAATTATTAGTGATTAATGGGCCAAATATTAATATGCTTGGAATTCGTGAAAAAGATATTTACGGAAATGATAGCTTTGAAAAGCTTGAAAAGGATATTTTTGCGTGGGCTGGTGATATGGGAATCAGAGTTGAAATGTTCCAATCAAATCATGAAGGGGCAATAGTAGATAAAATTCAAGAAGCCTATGGCAATTTTGACGGCATTATTATCAATCCTGCTGCATACACTCATACTAGCATAGCTATTTTGGATGCTTTAAAAGCCGTTGGAATTCCAACAGTTGAAGTGCATATCAGCGATATTGATAAAAGGGAAAAATTCAGAGCTTTTTCCTATGTGAGCCTATATGCAGAAAAGGTAATAAAGGGACATGGCCTGTTAGGGTATAAAGAGGCTATGGAATATTTTGTGGCAAAGTAGATTTGCCACTTTTTTTGCTTGTTAATATACCTTGAAAAGTATATAATATAAATGTAAAATATTTTATTTATTCGTATGGAGGTATCAATGGAAACTTACGGACTAGAATCTCTAGGAATTATTAACCCAAAAGCTGTTTACAGAAATATTGAACCAGCTGACCTTGTAGAAATTGCTTTAAGAAGAGAAGAAGGCGTGTTAAGTGATACAGGTGCTTTAGTTGTAAATACAGGCGATTACACTGGCCGTTCAGCTAAAGACAAGTTTATCGTAGACACAGCTGGAATTCATGACAAGATCGCTTGGGGCGATGTAAACGTTCCAATTGAAAGAGAAAAGTTTAATGCAATTAAATCTAAAATGATTGCATATCTACAAAACAGAGAAATCTTTATTTTTGATGGTTTTGCAGGTGCAGATCCAATGTGTACAAAGAAGTTTAGAATTGTTAACGAATTAGCAAGCCAAAACTTATTCATCAGAAATCTATTAATTAGACCTACTGAAGAAGAATTAGCAAACTATGGAGATGCTGATTTCACAATCATTGTTGCACCAGGATTCAAATGCATTCCTGAAATCGATGGAACTCGTTCAGAAGCAGCAATCATGATTGACTATGAAGCAAAAACAGTTATTATTGCAGGCTCACAATATGCTGGAGAAATTAAGAAGAGCGTATTCTCAGTAATGAACTTCTTAATGCCTGAAGAAGGTGTATTACCAATGCACTGCTCAGCAAATATGGATCCTGAAACTAAGCAAACTGCAGTATTCTTTGGACTTTCAGGTACAGGAAAGACAACTCTTTCAGCTGACCCTAACAGATCACTAATCGGTGATGATGAACACGGATGGTCAGAAAGAGGCGTATTCAACTTTGAAGGCGGTTGCTATGCGAAGTGCATCGATTTAGACCCTGACAAGGAACCAGATATTTACAATGCTATTAAATTCGGTTCACTTGTTGAAAATGTAATCTTAGATGACAAGAGACATCCAGATTACACTGATAAGTCAATCACAGAAAACACTAGAGTAGGTTATCCAATTGAATATATTAATAATGCAGCAATTCCAGGCGTTGGTGGAATTCCAAGCGTTGTTATTTTCTTAACAGCAGATAGCTTTGGTGTTCTTCCTCCAATTTCAAGATTGGATAAGAATGCTGCAATGTACCACTTTGTTACTGGCTTCACTTCAAAGGTAGCTGGAACAGAAAGAGGTATCACAGAACCAACTCCAACATTCTCAACTTTATTCGGTGAACCTTTCATGCCAATGGATCCTAATGTATACGCAAATATGCTAGGTGAAAGAATTGACAAGTATGGCACTAAGGTATACCTAGTAAATACAGGTTGGACAGGTGGTTCATACGGAACTGGAAGCAGAATCAAGCTTAAGTTCACAAGAGCAATGGTAACAGCTGCTTTAAACGGAACTTTAGACTCAGTTGAATACAAGCATGACGATTTATTCAACCTAGATATTCCACAAAGCTGTCCAGATGTTCCTGCAGAAATCATGAACCCTAAGGATACTTGGGAAGACAAGGCTTTATACGATGAAACTGCTAAGAAATTGGCTAAGATGTTCAAGGATAATTTCGCAAAGAAATATCCAAATATGGACAAGGAAATCGTTGAAGCTGGACCAAGAGCATAAGATTAATATGAAGGCGCTTTAAATGCGCCTTTTTTTGTATTTTTTTCTTGTTAAATTGCCGATTTTTTAGTATAATTATATGGTAATTATTCCTAAAATTATTTAGGGGAAAATCTTATTTAAGGAGCATAAAATGAGAGAAAAAAGAACAGACAGTATGTTTATAGGTTTTGCGCTGTTCGCCATGTTCTTCGGAGCAGGAAATCTAATATTTCCACCTCAATTAGGAGTGCTTTCAGGAGCTAGCTGGTTAAGCGCATTCATCAGCTATTTTATTGCTGATGCAGGTTTAGCTATTCTATGCGTATTTGCCATGATCAACTATGAAGGACACGTACGTGAAATAGTAAAGCCTTTCAAAGCAGCAGGTACTTTATTAGCAATACTTATTGCTTTATGTATAGGACCTTGTATTGCAATTCCAAGAACAGGAACAACAAGTTTTGAATTAGCCTTACAACCAATTTGTGGTTTTGAAGAAAATGCAACATTGGCTTTAGCAATTTTCTCTGTAGTATTCTTTGTAATTGTATTTGCACTTACAATTAGAGAATCTGCAGTAATTGATATCGTAGGTAAAATTCTGACACCTTTACTTTTGATATTCCTATTTATTTTAATCGTTATGGGTTTATGTGGAGATTGGAGCGTTCTTACTGTAACTTCAACTGAAACTCCAGTTAAAGACGGTGTTTTAAACGGATATCAAACATTGGATGCAATGGCAGCTTATATGTTTGCTGACATCATCATTTTGTCCGTATTTGATAGAGGATACAAGAAGGGTAAAGAAGCAAACAAGATTACTATTAGAGCCAGCATCATTTCATGTGTCTTACTATTCGTAGTTTATGGCGGATTAACATATTTGGGAGCTTCCGTAGGCGGAAAGTGGTTAGAAGGCGTTAAAGACGGTTCAGTTGACCAAGCTCAAATCCTTGTTAACATAGTTAAGGAAATCATGGGAGAATCTGGAGTTTATGTACTTGCAATCGTAGTACTATTGGCTTGCTTAACTACAGCTATTGGTTTAACATCAGCCATCGCCCAATTCTTCGATGAAATTTCAAGCGATAAGATCAAGTACAAGTACGTTGTAATCGCTGTATGCGTTGTTAGTGCATTCCTATGCAATTTAGGTCTTGCAGAAATCATTTCAATTGCTGCACCAATCCTATCATTTGCATATCCATTAATCATAATCCTATTGTTAATGGCATTCTTCGAAGATAAATTAACTAAGACTTGGGCATATTGGACAACAGGTCTTGTTACTTTAATAATCAGTGCTTGCACAGTTCTATGCGATTTAGGCCTAGAATCAATGTCATGGGTTTATGAATTACCACTAGCAAACATTGGTATTAACTGGGTTATACCAGCAGTTGTTGCTTTAGTAATAGGAATTATAGTTCCTAGAAAGCAAAAGGAAGCCTAGTATATTTAAACGTGAGGTAGCTTATGAAAATGTCACCTATGATGGCAGAATATGTCAATACGAAAAATGAATATAAGGATTCTATTCTGTTTTACAGATTAGGTGATTTCTATGAAATGTTCTTTGATGATGCTATTTTAGTATCCAGGGAATTAGAGCTCACTTTAACAGGTAGATCATGCGGTTTAGAGGAAAGGGCACCTATGTGTGGTGTCCCTTTTCACGCCGCTGATGTATATATTTCAAAATTAGTTGAAAAGGGATACAGCGTTGCCATTTGTGAGCAAGTTGAAGACCCTAAGGAAGCTAAGGGCTTGGTTAAGCGTGAAGTTATTCGAATTGTAACTCCAGGCACAGTCACTGCCCAAAGCGTTTTAAATGAAAAAGAAAACAATTTTTTGGCTTGTGTCTATTACAATGAAAAAGGCGCAGGCATTTCTTATGTTGACATCTCAACTGGAGAGCTTTTTGCAACAGAAATCAGTGGGGTAGATGTCCTTAACACCCTATTAAATGAGCTGGTAAAGATTAAGCCAAAAGAGATTTTATTCAACGAAAATGAAAGCTTTAACATTGACACTAAGGAAATCGAAGACTATACAGGCGCAATTTCCAAGTTTAAGGGAGAGGCTTATTACTCTTTAAATTCAGCGGAAAAACTAATTAAAAATCAATTCAACACTATCTCCTTGGTAGGTTTAGGAATTGATGGAAAAGATCATCTTGTTCAAAGCCTTGGAGCTTTGCTTTCATACCTTTATGAAACACAAATGCAAAGCTTGAATCATTTGACAAGCGTAGAAGTTTATCAAATTGGAAAACATATGTCTTTGGACAAAGCAACTCTTAGAAATCTTGAAATTCTTGAAACTCTATACGATAAGAGAACTCAAGGTTCCTTGCTAGGAGTTTTGGATAAAACAGGAACTGCTATGGGCTCACGTTTGCTTAAACAATGGCTCAAAGAACCTTTAAATGATCTGTCAGAGATTAACGAAAGACTTGATGCAGTTTCCGATTTATACGATGAATCTTTGATAAGAAATAATCTGAGAGAGTCTTTAAAAGCGGTATATGATTTTCAAAGATTGGCAGGTCGTATAGCTTGTGGAAGAGCTAACGGCAAGGATTTAATTGCTTTAAAATCCTCAATTGCTGTTCTACCTGATATCAAAGATGATTTAGACTGCTTTAACAGCAAATTACTTAGAAAATTACATGATAATATTCATGATTTACATAATATTTATGACTTAATAGACAGAGCTATAGTGGAAGATCCACCATTTACAATTAAAGAAGGTGGCGTCATTAAGGAAGGCTATAGCCAAGAATTGGATGATATTAAGCTTTCTATTCGTGATAGCAAGCAATGGATTGCTAATCTTGAAAGCATAGAAAAAGAAAAGACAGGAATCAAAAACCTAAAGGTAGGATTCAATAAGGTATTTGGTTATTACATTGAAGTATCCAAAAGCCAAGTCGACCAAGTTCCTGATACTTACATTAGAAAACAAACCCTTGTCAACGGGGAAAGATTCATCACTCCTGAGCTTAAAGAAAAGGAAAGTGTTGTTCTAAATGCTGAAAGCAAAATAAACAATTTAGAATATGAGATTTTCTCTCAAATCCGTGATGAAATAGAAAAATACATTAAAGATATTCAAGAAACTTCAAAAGCTATCGCTACATTGGATGTATTGTGCAGTTTTGCTCATGTCAGCTTCCAATTGGGTTATGTTAGACCTGATATCACTGAGAAGGATGAAATCAACATTCTTCAAGGCAGACATCCTGTAATTGAGCAAATGATAGAAGATGGCTTATTCGTTGCCAATGATTTACACATTGATTGTAAGAATGCCAGCTGTCTGCTTATAACTGGTCCGAATATGGCTGGTAAATCAACATATATGCGACAAGTTGCTTTAATAGTGCTTATGGCACAAGCTGGATGTTTTGTTCCTTGTGAAAAAGCTGAAATAGGTATTGTAGATCGAATTTTCACTAGAATAGGCGCATCTGATAATTTATCACAAGGACAATCAACTTTCTTCGTAGAGATGAACGAGCTTTCATATATTCTGAGAAATGCAAGCGAGCGTTCACTGGTTATACTTGATGAAATAGGAAGAGGAACTAGCACTTATGATGGAATGAGCATTGCATGGGCTACCGTTGAGTATTTATGCAATGAAAACAGCCATGTAAGAACACTATTTGCTACCCATTATCATGAATTGACAGCTTTGGAAGAGATGATAAAGGGAGTAAAAAATCTCAATGTAGATGTTTTGGATGAAGGGGATAACATAGTATTCCTACACAAGATAGTAGAAGGCCCTGCAAGCCGAAGCTATGGTATTCACGTTGCCAAGCTGGCAGGCATTCCGCAAATTTTACTTGATAATGCTCAAGTAAAGCTGGATGCTTTAGAAGAAGATGAGAAACTTGAATTGGCAGAGATACATACTCCGCCAGAAGAATCCCAAGTTACTTTGCTGGATTTGACTAGTCCTGTAATCTCCAAATTAAAGGACTTAGACCTTATGGAAATCACTCCATCTAAGGCAATTAAGATATTAGAGGAATTAAAAGAATTAGTATGATTAGAATCCTAGAAAAACAGGTTGCAGACAAAATTGCAGCAGGCGAGGTTGTTGAAAGACCTGTTTCCATTGTGAAAGAATTAATTGAAAATTCAATAGATGCAGGATCTAAATCCATAGTATGTGAAATCAAAAAAGGCGGTAAGGAATACATTAGAATTACCGATGATGGTTGTGGTATCCCAGAAAATGAGGTGGAAACTGCCTTTCTTAGACATGCCACAAGCAAAATCACAAACATTGATGATTTAGATTCTTTAATTACTCTAGGATTTAGAGGAGAAGCTTTAGCTAGTATTGCGGCTGTTTCAAGGCTTGATATGATCACTAGAACCAAAGATGAGAAATCTGGAGTTAAGCTGATGATTGAAGGCGGTGAAATAGTAAATAAACAGGCTATAGGTTGTCCTGAGGGAACTAGCATAATAGTTCGCGACTTGTTTTATAACACTCCTGCAAGATTCAAGTTCATGAAGTCTGATGGTGCAGAAAGCACTTTAATAATCAATTTGATTTCAGAGCTTGCTTTGGCTTATAAATATATTAAGTTTAGGCTTATTTCCAATGGAAAGACTGTATTTTCAACTAATGGAAACGGTAACAGACTAGATATTATTTCCAATGTTTATCCTTCCACAGATATTAGAAATCTAACTGAAGTGGAATCCAATAACGATCAATACAGCATTTCTGGATATATTTCCACACCAATTATGACAAGAACTACTAAGCAAAGCCAAGTTTTCTTTGTTAATGGTCGTGTTGTAAACAGTAAGGTTATAGAAAAGGGCCTAAAAGAAGGCTATAAAGAAAGACTATTTGAGGGAAGAGAACCTCTTGCATATCTTTTCCTTGAAACTAAGCCAAATGCTTTGGACGTAAATATTCATCCAAACAAGAGGGAAGTGCGCTTTGACTATGAAAACGAAGTGATTGATTTCATTGCAAATGCAGTGGTTGAAGCTCTAGGCACTAAAGAAGCCACAGTTGATGCAGGCAATATTTTCACAAGGAAAGATAAGAACACTTTCTCCCAAAGCACAAAAACTCACACAAATGTGTCTGAATTATATGACCAAAGTCCAAAGGAAGAGCAAATCAGCGTTCTTAATGATCACATCCTTGGAATTAATAGCAACAAGGATGGATTGAAAGAGTTTTTGGCAAGCAAAAAGACTCAAGAAGAGCCTGCAATTCAAGAAGAAGTTCATAATATTGAAATTCTTCCACCACTTTCAAGACCTTTTGATTTCAATACTTTGGAATATAAAGGAATCATATTCGACACATATATTATTTTCTGCGACAAGGATTCATTCTACTTGGTGGATCAACACGCTTGTCATGAGAGAGTATTCTATGAAAAGTTTGTAAGTGATTATAATAATCGCGATAAGATGAAACAGGTACTACTTGTTCCAATTATCATAGATGTAGACCACAATCTGCTAAATATGGATTTCGATTGGCAGGGAGAGCTGGACAGAATGGGCTTTTCCTTGGAAATATTTGGCGATACTTCATATAAAATCTATGAAATACCTACATATATGTCAGCAAGTGAAGCGGAAAACTTTGTGCTAGACTTTTTGGATGGTGTAAAAGACAATAAACAGATAAGAAACTATATAGTTTACGATAAGATTATTATGCGCTCGTGTAAATCAGCCATAAAAGCCCATGATAAGATTAATGAAAAAGAGGTAAAAGCCTTGATAAATGAGCTTTCTAACTGCGTTAATCCATTCTCATGTCCACATGGCAGACCTACTTTTATAAAGATGAGCAAATACGAGATAGAAAAGCTATTTAAGAGAATTCAATGAGAAAAGTTTTAGTTATTGCAGGTCCAACTGCAGTGGGAAAAACTAAATACACTTGCGAAATAGGAAAAACTTTGGGTGGCGAAATCATCAGCTGTGATTCCATGCAGTTATATAAGGGCATGGACATAGGTAGTGCAAAGCCAAGCCCAGAAGAAATGGCTCTATGCAAACACCATTTGGTTGATATAGTTGATCCAAAGGAAAAGTTTTCCGTGGCAAAGTATCAGGAACTTGCTTTAAACGCCATTGATGAAGTCCTTCAATCAGGTAAATTACCAATTATTGAAGGTGGCACTGGCTTATATCTAAACTCCATACTTTACAAGATGGATTTTGCCGATGTAAGCGAGGACGAAGAGCTTAGAGAAAGCCTTTACAAAGAGGCTGAAGAGTTTGGAAATGAGTATTTGTATAACAAACTTGTTGAACTTGATGAGGATGCGGCAGCTAGAATTCATCCAAATAATGTAAAAAAGCTGGTCCGTGCCATTGAAGGGGCTTTAACAGGTGAAGGCATACAGGATATTAGCAAGTTGAATGAGATAAATACAGACTATGATTTTGTATTAATCGGTCTAAATCGAGATCGTGAAGAATTATACGATAGAATCAATGAACGCGTTGATATTCTTGTAGAGCAAGGCTTATTTGATGAAGTGAAAAACCTTATGGATTCAGGACTTTCCTATGATGATATTTCAATGAAGGGTATAGGGTACAAAGAGGTAATTTCCTTTTATAATGGCCAAGTTTCAAAGGATGAAGCCATTGATAATATTAAAAAGAATACTAGACATTTTGCAAAGAGACAGATCACTTGGTTTAAGCGCTATAAGGATATGAAATGGTTTAATCTAAGTGATTATGATAATGAGCAGGATGCTCTATCAGAAATTATTGCTTACACTAAGGAAATGTTGAAATGGCAGTAGAGAAGAAAACTTTAAAAGTTCATAATAAAAGCGATAAGCCTGATAATGTGGTGGAAAATGAGCACAAAATCATGCACGAATGCGCTGAAATGGAAAAGGAATTACCTAAGTTTTTCAACAAGTATTTCCTTTATTTAAAGGGTAATGTTCTGCCTAAAACAAGGCGTGCATATCTATATGATGTTCGCTTTTTCTGCAGATATCTTGTGGAAGAAACAGGTATTACAGATGCCAAAACTCCTGCCCAAATTACTTTGAAGGAGTTTCAAAAGATAACGGCCGATGATGTGAACTATTTCTTTGATTACTGCAGACATTACGAGACTGAAACAGAGAAAAACGTATATTATTTCGAAAACAATAATAAGACTATTTCTCGAAAAAGATCATCTCTTTCCGTCCTTTTCAAGGAATTGAATCGTGAAGGATTCTTGGAAAAGAACATTACTGGAGATTTCACTCCTATTAAAGTTCAAAAAGCAAGTGAAAGAGAGATAAAGGCTTTACAGGATGACGAAGTAATGGTAATGCTTGATGCTGTTAGCAATGGCACTAATTTGAGCAAGCATGAGCTTTTCTACTGGCAAAAAACAAAGCTTAGAGACAAGGCCATATTAATACTGTTTTTGACTTACGGTCTTCGTCTTTCAGAACTTCAACAGCTTAATGTTTCATCTTTTAACTTTTCAAGAGGCGAATTTAAGATTTATAGAAAGCGTAACAAGGAAGCTTTAATGCCTATTAACAAGTCTGTTGAAAAAGTTCTAAATGAGTATATTGACTCGGAAAGAGCTAAGGATGAAAACCTTTTGCCTGAGCATCAGGACGCATTATTCCTTTCATTGCAAGGAAAAAGAATGACTGAAAGACAAATACGAGAGTTGGTCAAGAAATATACTAGCATTGCTTTAAATACCAGCAGAAGCGGGGGATACAGCCCTCACAAGCTGAGAGCAACTGCTGCAACCAGCCTAATAGGCAGAGGCAATTCCATATATGATGTGGCAGCTTTATTAGACCATGAACAGGTTACAACAACTCAATTATATGCAGCTCATCAAAGGGATGTTAAGCGTAATCTGGTTAAGAATATGGAATGGGAATTAGAAAGAGAAGAAGGAGAACAATAATGAATCAAGTAAAAGATTTATTATTTGAAAAATTCAATATAGATGAAAAAGCTTTGAATCTTGTTAATGACGCTGAAGCACAATTAAAGGAAAGCTTTGGCAAATATGATGAAATCATGGAATACAATCAGTACAAGGTTTTGTCCGCTTTTCAAAAGAACAATATTCAGGACAGACATTTTTCATGGAATACTGGCTACGGATATGATGATGCTGGTAGAGAAGCCATTGAAAAGGTCTACGCTGATGTTTTTAATACTGAATCCGCTTTGGTTAGAAACAATATTGTAAACGGCACTCACGCCCTTGCAATTTCAATGCTTGGGGTACTAAGACCTGGTGACGAGCTACTTGCAATTTCAGGGACTCCATATGACACTTTGGAAACTGTAATCGGAATTGACGGTAGAGGTCAAGGCATGGGAACTTTGGCAGATTATGGCATCACTTACAGGGAAGTTCCTTTAAATGATGATGGTTCAATTAATATTGATTTGGCTTTAGAAAATATAACTGAAAAGACTAAAATGGTTCATATGCAAAGAGCTACAGGTTATGCCTGGAGAAAAGCTTTGAGCGTTGATGATATTGGTAATGCTACACGAAAGATTCATGAACTTTATCCAGATATAGTTGTCTTTGTGGATAACTGTTATGGAGAATTTTTGGATATGAAAGAACCTAGTGATTTGGGCGTGGATCTTATGGCAGGCTCTTTAATTAAGAATCCTGGCGGTGGTATAGCTTTGTCAGGCGGCTATGTTGTAGGTAGAAAAGACCTAGTCGATATGATTTCATATCGTTTGACTTGCCCAGGAATAGGCGGTGAATGTGGTTTGACTTTCGGCCAAAGCAGAGCCATTCTTCAAGGTTTATTTATGGCACCAAAAGTAGTAAATGGAGCCATTAAGGGCGCAGCTTTATGTGGCAAAGTTTATTCAGAATTAGGTTTTAAAGTATGTCCTGAGGCAAATGATTTGCGCAGTGACATTATTCAGGCTGTACAGCTTAGAACAAAGGAAGCTTTAATCGCTTTCTGCAAGGGGATTCAAGCTGCAGCTCCTGTAGATTCAGCTGTAACACCAGTTCCAGCACCAATGCCTGGCTATGATGATGATGTAATTATGGCGGCAGGAGCTTTTGTTCAAGGTTCATCCATAGAATTAAGCGCAGATGGTCCAATGAGAGAACCATACAATGTGTATTTCCAAGGTGGACTTAGCTATGAACATTCAAAATTTGGGGTAATTAGATCATTAGATGAATTAATTAAAGAGGGGATAGTTTAAATTGAATAATAAATCAAAAAAGATTTTTTCAATAATTGAATTACTAGTTCTATTTGTAATAGTTGTGGGAATTCCAGTATATATTTACTTTGGACAGCATGAACTCCTTGAGAAATTCACAAGCGTTGATGATGTGGTGAAGTATTTAAACGGAAATATCTTCGTAAGTTCAATGGTTTTCATTGGATTTTCAATTGTTCAAATAGTAATAAGCGTGATTCCAGGCGAAGTGTTTCAGCTGGCTGCAGGTTTCTTTTTCGGAATACCATATGGAATCTTCCTAACAGTTTTAGGAGCCGTTTTGGGAACAGGAATCACCTTTGGAATTGCAAGGCTTTTGGGTAAAAACTCAGTGGAGAATATTTTTGGAAAGAAAAAATTAAGTGCTTTAACAGAGTTTTCCAATTCAAAGAAAGCCTATGTAATTATATTTTTGATTTACTTAATTCCTGGCATTCCAAAGGATATAGTATCCTATGCCGCAGGAATTTCAAGTATAAATTTCAAGCCTTTTATATTGTTGTCAAGCTTGGGAAGGGTCCCTGGCTTAATCGGCAGTGTTATCATAGGTTCCATGATGTATAATAGTAACTATACAGGAGCTATTATAATCGGCGTAATTGCCGCTGTCTTATTTATACTAGGCCTGATTTTCCATAAAAAGCTTTTAGCTTGGGTAGATGAGTATTATGAGAAGTTGTCAAAAAGGGGGAAAGATGAGTAGAGAGAGTATGAGATTTGATAAAATCGCAGCAACTTTGTCAGCGTTGACCATAGTCATTAACACTTTTGTATATTATCTGGCGAAGTTTATTGATGGAGATGGTCCTTTTCACGATGTGTCCTGTTTCCTGGATGATTATATTCAGTTTTCAACACCATGGATTATCATATATGTATTAAGTTTTCCATTTTGGATGTTAAGCTTTTACTATATAGGTAGTCACAGCGATAGGGATTATTTCTATAAATTTATAACCATAGATATTATTTGCAAGATTTTAGCTTTTATAATGTTTGTGGTATATCCAACAGATTGTCTAGCAAGACCGGAATTTACTAATCCAGATGGAGTTTTGACATGGATTTGCAGTGTTGTATATGCTGCCGATACTCCAATAAACTTATTCCCGTCATTACATGTTCAATACAGCCTTATGTGTGCTGTAGGTATTTATAAAGTAAATGATGCGCCAAAATGGCTTAAATATGCTACAGTCATATTTGTAATACTGATAATTTTAGCAACTCAGTTTACAAAACAACACTATATTATTGATATCTTAGGCTCCATTGAAATAATGATAATCGCATATTTTATCAATAAATTCACAAAGACTGATAGAATTTTGCACAGAATATTAGATAAGTATGAAAAGTAAGAAAAGTATATTAATTAACGCTACAATTTTAATAATATGCCTTGCAGCCACTTTCTACTATATGTTCAGAAATCAAGATCTAGCAATAGTATGGGGATACATTGAAAACGGACAGTTAGGCTATGCACTCCTTGGAGTAATATTCGTATTAATCTTCATTATGACAGAATCTGTAATCATATGGTATATATGTCATAATCTGGGTAATACGCCAAATCTCATTAGATGTTTCTATTACTCCTTTGTAGGCTTTTTCTTCAGTTTGATAACTCCGTCCGCTAGTGGTGGCCAACCTATGCAATTGGTATTTATGAAGAAAGACAAAATACCTATGCATACCAGCTCTTTGGCATTGCTGGTTGTAACCATTGGATATAAGCTGGTTTTGGTTATAGTGGGAGCTATAGTACTCATATTTAGGCCTAAAGCTTTAATGGTATATTTGGAACCTGTAATGTTCTGGATGTATTTAGGCATGGCTTTAAATGTGATAATAATAGGTGGAATGCTTTGCTTAATATTCTTCCCAAGATTTACCAAAAAACTGGTTATGGGAATATTTAATCTAATCGCAAGGATTATTAATTCTAGAAGATTCGATACTTATGAGCATCGCATAGAAAAGACAGCTGACAAATATGCAGAAAATGCTGAATATTTCATGACTCACAAGAAGGTAATATTCAATGTTATCTTGCTTTCCATAGTTCAAAGATTTGCTCTATTCTTTGTAACATATTTGGGCTTTGCTTGTTTAGGCGTAGACGATGCAAACATCATAACTATAATAATGTTACAAGCTTGCATTTCCATGGCAGTTGACATGTTGCCACTTCCAGGAGGTCTTGGAATTACAGAGCACTTGTTCAGCGTTGTATTCATGCCTATATGCGGAGCGGCATTGATCACACCGGTTATGGTTGTAGCAAGAGGTCTAAACTTCTATACACAGTTAATAATTTGTGCACTTTGCACTTTAATAGGATATTTTGTATTTTATAGCTTTGAGAGGAAAAAGAAAAAATGATAGGATTTTATAACCACACAGTAGTATTGACCTATACCAGCTTGGTATTGGCGCTATTATCAATGAAATTTGTTACAGAAGGACATTTGCTATTAGCAATTATCTGCATAGCTTTATCTGGCCTTTGTGACATGTTCGACGGAAAAGTTGCAAGAAGAAAATTGGATAGAACTGATAATGAAAAGCTTTTCGGTATTCAAATCGATTCACTTTGCGATTTGGTAGCCTTTGGCGTTGCACCTTCAGTATTCTGCTATGTAGTAGGATTACAAAACACTTTAGGAATCTTTGTAAGCATCTTCTATTGCATTTGCGGAGTTATTAGACTGGCATATTTCAACGTGCTTGAAACAAACAATTTCTTCTCAGATGAGGAACACGAAAAGGTATATTATGGACTTCCAATTACATCAATTTCCATAATTTTACCTATATTCTTTGTACTAAGATATTTCATCGATCCACATCTATTTGGTGTACTTTTGACAATTGTACTGTTCATCACAGGAATACTATTTGTCTCAAATTTCAAGATCAAAAAGCTTGATAACAAGTATTTAGCCATTTTAGTTGGTATTGTGGCTGTAGCTTTATTAGTAACAATCATCTTGGTTAGTAAGCAATAATGGCTAGCAAAGATAGAAAAGGTACAATAGTAAATACAAGTTTAGAAGGACAGGATAAAGCCACTGCTTTTCTATATGAAAATCCTTTTGGCAGGCTTCTTCTAAAGCTATTGATCAAACCTGCAATTTCCAAAATAGCAGGAGCATTTTTGAATACTAGTATTTCAAGACTGTGGATCAAAGGCTTTGTGAGAAATAATCATATCAATATGAGACAGTATGAAAAAAGAAAATTCAAATCATATAACGATTTTTTCACAAGAAAGCTTGCACCTGGAGCAAGGGAAATAGACATGGAATTGAATTCATTGATTTCTCCATGTGATTCCAAACTTACAGTTTACAATATTGATGAGAATAGCAGATTCAATATTAAAGGTGGCCAATATACTTTGGAAAGTCTTTTGCAGGATGAAGAACTTGCCGAGGAATTTCAGGGTGGCCAGCTATTGCTTTTCAGACTTGCAGTAGACGATTATCACAGATACTGTTTCTTTGATGGTGGAAAAGCGGAGAAATTGAAATACATCCAAGGCTGTTTACACACTGTAAATCCAATGGTTTTAGATAAGGTACAGGTATACAAGGAAAACTGCCGTGAAATTACTGTGTTTAACAGTAAGGCTTTTGGAAAGTCCCTGTACATTGAAGTTGGCGCTATGATGGTTGGCAAAATCGTCAATGATTATGAGGACAATATAGTTTCCAAGGGGCAGGAAAAAGGCCATTTTGACTTTGGCGGTTCAACTGTAATAGTCGTTCTCAAAGCAAATAGTGCTCAAATAGATGAGGACATTTTACAGAATTCTTCAGAAGGCTATGAGACCATAGTCAAATATGGAGAAAAAATTGGTAAAAAGCTTGCAAATTAAAGGATTTAGTGTTAAAATACATACATCTATAAGTTATTACTTAAAGAGTGGACCAGAGGTCCGCTCTTTATTGTTATATAAGGAGAAAATTTAATATGGGTAAACAAAAGATAACAGACTTTGTAGAAGAAGTTTTAAAGGATTTTCTCAAGGAAAATCAAATGGAACTCTACAATAGCGAGTTTAAAAAAGAAGGAAAGGATTGGTTCTTAAGGATATACATCGACAAGATACAGGATGTAAGCCTAATCGGTACTGAAAATGAGTTATTCGTTTCAACAGATGATTGCGAAAAGGTATCCCGTTATCTCAGCGAAATCTTAGACAAAGACGATCCTATTGAACAAAACTATTATTTGGAGGTAAGTTCTCCAGGTATGGACAGAGAGCTTATTAAAGATAGTGATTTTGACAAGTACAAGGGAAAAATAGTCGAAATAAAGTTTTACAAGGCTTTTAACGGCTTGAAATTCCTAGAAGGTGAGCTACTAGGCTTACAGGATGGGAATATACTTATTAAAAATGAAGAAGAAATTTCAATACCAAGAGATTTGGTATCAAAGGTTAATTTAGCAGTAATTTTTTAAAGGAGCATGATATGAACAAAGATTTTATTGATGCATTGAATCAATTAGAAAGAGAAAAAGGTATTTCCAAAGATGATATTTTAGAAGCTTTTGAAGCTTCATTAACATCAGCTTTCAAAAAGCAATTTACTCAATTCAATCAATTTAGAGTAGTTGTAGATAGAGAATCAGGTACACCTCACTTCTATATCGCACAACAAATTGTGGAAGTACCTGAAGATCAATATAACGAATTCCCACTAGAATATGCAAAGCAAATCAATCCTGAATACAAGGTGGGCGACATCTTCGAACAAGAATTTTCACCTTTATCAGGGGATGAGAATATGAGCAGCAGAGGAAAGCAAATCAAGGGAATGTTTGAAGAATTCTTCGAAAGAAATGCTGTTCAACAAGCAAAGCAAGTATTGACTCAACACTTAAAGGAAGCAAAGAGAAAGGTCGTATATAAAGAGTTCCAAGAAAAGCAAGGAACTATTGTAAACGGAACAGTTGAAAAGGTTCTACCTGCAAAGAACGGCCAAAAGCGTTCAGTAATCGTTAGATTAGACGAAACAACTGCGTTACTTCCACCAAAGGAACAAGTTCCTGGCGAAACATATCGTGAAGGAGAAAGAATCAAGGTCTTCGTTATGGATGTTAAGAAGGATAAGGACAAGGAAGCTCAAATCTTTGTATCACGTTCACATCCAGGCCTAGTAAAGGGCTTATTCGAAAGAGAAATCCCTGAAATCGCTGAAGGCGTTGTTGAAATCATGGGTATTGCCAGAGAAGCAGGTTCTAGAACAAAGATTGCTGTATATTCCTCAGATGAAACAGTTGATCCTATCGGTTCATGCGTAGGTGAAAGAGGAATGAGAATTGATGCAATTGTTGATGAACTTGGTGGCGAAAAGATAGACGTAATCAACTGGAACGCTGATCCTGAAATTATGATCAGCAATGTGCTTAGCCCATCAGATGTAGAAAAGGTTGTAATCCTTGATGAAGATGCAGCTGAAGCAATGGCAGTAGTTCCAGATTATCAATTATCACTAGCAATCGGTAAGGAAGGCCAAAACGTTAGACTTGCCGCTAAGGTTAGTGGATGGAAGATAGATATTAAGAGCCATAGTCAATTCTTTGGTTCAGATGAAGAAACAGAGGAAGTTGTAGAAGAAACAGATTTTATTGAATTATAGTTATGAAAGAAAGAAAAATTCCTGAAAGAAGCTGCGTAGGATGCGGCGAAAAGAAAGCTCAAAAGGAGCTTTTAAGAATTGCATATTATGAGGGTCAAATTACCATAGACCATAGTGGCAGAGCAAAGGGACGAGGCGTTTACCTTTGCAAAAGTAATCCTAAGTGTGTGGAATTAGCTGTAAAGAAAAAGGCTTTTTACAGAAACTTCAAAGATGTTAAGGAAGAACAAATTTCAAAGCTTTTGGAGGAACTGAAGGAAGATGAACAGTAAACTTAGTGCATACTTTGGATTTGCTACAAAATCCAGAAATCTTGTGAGCGGATACAATACGGTTTTGGACGGCATAGCCAGAAAGAAGGTAAAGCTGGTTGTGGTTGCAAAAGACGTATCTGAAAATAGCAAGAAGAAACTGGAGACTGCTTGCAGGGAAGCTAAGGTTAAATACCTGGAATTTTCCACAATAGAGGAACTTTCAAAAATATGCGGACAAAATAACAAGGGAATTTTCGGAATAAACGATAATAATTTTTCAGAAGCTATAGTCAAGGAAATTGAGAATCTGGACTAAAAGGAGGCGTGATATATGAACGTTAAGGAATTAGCAAACGAATTAGGAATAGATCCAAAAGAAGTCGTTGCAAAAGCTAACGAGTTTGGAATGGAAATAAAAAGTCAAATGAAGGGACTTACAGGTTTGGAAGCTGATAAATTGAGAGAAGCTTTGGGCAAGAAGACTCAAATGCCACAAGGCGCTCCTAATATTATGAGCATGTTTAAGCCTGTTATGCCTGTTGCTCCGGCAGCTCCTAAGGAAGAGGAGAAAAAGGAAGAAGCTGTTAAGGAAGTAAAGGCAGAAAAGAAAGCTAAGGAAGAGAAAACAGCCAAAGCTGAAAAACCTGAAAAGGCTGAAAAGAAGGAAGCTCCAAAGAAGACAGCTGCAAAAGCTAAGGAAGAAGCCGTAAAGGAAGAGCCAAAGACTAAGGAAGAAAAGGCTGCCAAAGCAGAAAAAGCTGAAAAGGCTGAGAAGAAAGAAGCTCCAAAGAAGGAAGAAAAGAAGCCTGCTATTGGAGTAAAGGTTATTAAGAGCGCAGAAGAAGTTCACAAGGATGAGAAGGAACTTAAAGAACGCCAAAAGAAGGCTAAAAACAAGCGCTTAGACCAAAGAAAACCTAAGAATGGTGATGTTAATCAAGGAAGAACTCAAAGGCAGGATAAGGCCGATTATCAACGTGATGAGGCTTCCAAGAACGATAAGCAAAATACAAGAAAGCGTGTTGACAATGAATCAGCTCCAAGCGGAATGGTAAATGAAAACCATGGCAAGAAGGGCAAGAAGAACGAAGAACACGATAAGTATGATAAGTTTGAACAACAAGGTAAGAAGAGCAAGAAGGCTATGAAGAGCCGCTCCCTTGAAAAGGCTGCAAAGCCAAAGAAACACAAGGATTACAAGGTTGTTGAAGAAGTTGAAGAAGAGGAAGAAATCATTCCATTGGGTACAAAGGTAATCTCTGTACCTATTACTGTTGCAGGTTTCTGTGAACAAACAGAGGCAAGCCAATCAGCAGTAATCATGACTTTGATGAGATTGGGTATTATGGCAAACATTAACCAAAATCTTGACGAAGACACTTGCGAATTGGTAGCAGCAGAGCTTGGAATCGACATCATGATCGACAAGGTTGTTGAAGATATTGAAGAAACTGGCATTGAAAACTTCGAAGACAGCGAAGAAGATCTAGTTGCAAGACCACCAATTATCACTGTAATGGGTCACGTTGACCATGGTAAGACTTCATTGCTTGACGCAATTAGAAATACTAATGTTACAGCAGGTGAATCAGGCGGTATCACTCAACATATCGGTGCTTCAGAAGTAGAAATCAATGGTAAGAAGATTGTGTTCCTAGATACTCCTGGACACGAAGCTTTTACAGCAATGCGTGCTAGAGGTGCTATGGTAACAGATATCGCAGTCTTGGTTGTAGCAGCCGATGACTCTGTTAAGCCTCAAACTATTGAATCTATCAGCCATGCAAAAGCAGCAGGCGTTCCAATTATTGTTGCTATTAACAAGATGGATAAACCTGGCGCTAACCCTGACAAGGTAAAGCAAGACCTTGCAGAAAATGGCATCTTAGTTGAAGACTGGGGTGGAGAAACAATCTGCGTACCTGTATCAGCTAAGAAGGGCGAAGGTATCACAGAACTTTTGGAAATGATTCTATTACAAGCAGATGTTTTGGAATTAAAAGCTAACCCTAACAGATTAGCTCTAGGTTCTGTTATTGAAGCAAGACTTGATAAGGCTAAGGGCCCAGTAGCTTCAATCCTAGTAACAAATGGTACTTTGAAGACAGGAATGCCAATCGTTGCCGGAACTTGCTCAGGTAAGATCAGAAGAATGGTAAACGATAAGGGAAGAACTATCAAAGAAGCTGGTCCTGCAACTGCAGTTAAGATTCTAGGTTTGACAGACGTTCCACAAGCTGGTGACGAATTTAACGCAGTAAAAGAAGATAAGGTTGCAAGAGAAATCGCTGAAAATAGACAACAAAAGCTTAGAGATGAAATCTTGGCTAGAAACGCAAGCACTTCACTTGAACAATTATTCAGTCAAATCAACGAAGGCGAAGTTAAGGATCTTAACTTGATTATTAAGGCTGACGTTCAAGGTTCAGTTGGTGCTATTGTAACTTCATTGGAAAAGCTTTCCAACGAAAATGTAAGAGTAAAGATTGTTCATACAGGCGTTGGTACTATTAATGAATCAGACATTATGCTTGCAAATACAACTGGTTCAATCATTATCGGATTCAATGTAAGACCAAGCGTAGCAATTCAATCAATGGCAGAACAAGATAATGTTGAAATGAGATTATATAGAGTAATCTACGACATTATTAATGATGTAGAAGCTGCCATGAAGGGTATGCTTGATCCTGAATTTAAGGAAGAAGTATTAGGCCGTGCAGAAGTAAGAGATACTTTCAAGGTTCCAAATGTTGGTATCATTGCAGGTGCTTATGTTATTGACGGTAAGATTATGAGAAATTGCGAAATCAGATTGGTTCGTGACGGTATTGTAATCCACGAAGGAACAATTTCATCACTTAAGAGATTTAAGGATGATGCAAAAGAAGTCGCTAAGGGCTTAGAATGCGGTATCGGTATTGAAAAATACAATGATATTAAAGAAGGCGACGAAATCGAATGCTTCCACATGGTAGAAATCGAAAGAGACTAATAGGAGAACTATGGGAAAAGGATATAGACAAGGCCGCTTAGGCGGTGAAATTCAAAAGATTATAAGCGAATTATTAATGACTGGAATTAAAGACCCTAGATTAAGTGATTCAATGGTTAGTATTTCAACAGTTGACGTAACAAGGGACGGTTCATACGCCACTTGTTATGTTACTGTGCTTAATATGGACCAAGACCCTGAGAAGAAGGAAGAGAGAAATCAAAAGGTCATTGAAGGCTTAAATTCAGCAAAGGGAATGATTAAAAGAGAAATAGGCAGATCCCTAACTTTACATCATATTCCAGAGCTTATATTCAAAATAGACACATCTATGGAATATGGCAGACATATGGATGAAGTATTAAACTCACTTCATATTGAGGACTATCCTGTATATGAGGAGAGCGAGGAGGATGATTTCTAATGGTAAATAATAGCCTAAAAGAAATTACACAGGAATTATTAAAAGCTAAGACTATGCTTTTGTACCCACATGTTAATCCTGACGGTGATGCTTTAGGATCATGTATTGCTTTGGAAAGGGCTTTACGCCAATTAGGGAAGGAAGCATATGTTTTGGTGGAAGGAAAACTTCCAAATAATTTACAGTTTTTAGATGATGGTTATATTACTGAAGACCAAAATATCTTGGAAAACCCTGATATTTCAATCGCTGTAGATTGTAGTCAAGACAGTAGAATCAAGGGAAGGCTGGATAAATTTAAGGAAGCTAAGAATTCCATTTGCATAGATCATCATGAAAATGATATTCCTCTATGCCAATATAATTACATAGATAGCAGTGAGGCAGCTTGCTCACAAATCATGTATAAATTGCTTTTAGAAATGCAAAATCAAAGCGATTTAGAATTCGATAAGGAGATGTGCAATGCCTTATATACTGGAATTCTAACAGATACAGGCTGTTTCAAGAACTCAAATTCAAGCTTTGACTCCTTTAATATATCAGCTGAGCTTGTAAAATTAGGAGCTAACACATACGAAGTGGCTCAAGAAGTTTATGAAAAAGAGCCTATTGGCAAGATAGAATTGGAAGCAAAGATATTAGAAACTCTTAAATCTGTAAAAGACGGTAAGATTTTAATAGCTTATGCAAGCCAAAAAATGCTTGAAGAGACAAATACTGAAATGGATATGGCAGATTCTGTAGTGACTACACTTAGAAGTATAGAAGGTACAGAGGTTTCTGTCTTGTTAAAGGAATATGGCCCTGAAGAAATTAAAGTTAGCATGAGATCTAAGTCCTATGTTGACCTAGTTCCTTTTGCAAAAGCCCATGGCGGCGGCGGTCATACAAGAGCATCAGGATACACTATTGAGAAAAGTCTGAAGGACGCAATCCTTGAAATTGAAAGGGAAATAGTAGAGTTAGTATAATATAATTATGGTAAACGGCGTAATAAATATCTACAAAGAACAAAATTATACTTCCCAGGATGTGGTGGCAATACTTAGGAAAAAGCTGGGCATTAAGAAAATAGGTCATACAGGCACTTTAGACCCTATGGCCCAAGGCGTTTTGCCCCTTTGTATTAATAAAGCCACTAGAATTATGGACTATTTGGACTATGATCTTAAAGTTTACAGATGTATTTGTAAGCTAGGCCTAGAAACTGATACTTTGGACATTTGGGGCAATATCCTTGAAGAAAAGAAAATTCCAACACTTTCCAAGGAAGATGTTATAAAAGCTTTCCAAATAGGCTTTATTGAACAGATTCCACCTAAGTTTTCCGCTCTTAAATTCAATGGGAAAAAGCTATACGAATACGCTCGTGCTGGCATAGAATTGCCTGATGATATTAAGAAGAGAAAAACATATATCAAATCCATGGATTTATTGTCTTTTGATGGTGAAAACATTGAATTTAGAGTGGTTTGCTCAAAAGGAACCTATGTGAGATCCATATGCCATGATTTAGGTGTAAGACTTGGAACTTGCGGGACTATGAGCTATTTGGAAAGAGAAGCCAGCGGCGTTTTCACTCAGGATGATGCAATCAGTATTGAAAAAATCAAGGATATGGATATTAATGAGCTTTTAAGCCATATTAAAGTGACAGAATATCCTCTTGATAAACTTGGAAAGATTGTAGTTCCAATGGATCACACTGGCAGCAAGTTCATTACAGGCATGCATATACCACCAGCTGAGTGCATTAGCATTACGCCAGGTCAATTTGATGAGGAAATTCCCAAGCTTCACGACCATCTTTTAGATGAAAAATTCTGCGTTTTTAACGAGAATGGGAGCTTTTTGGGAGTTGCATATTACAGCCATCAATATCACAAATACGTGGCTGATAAAGTATTTTATGAGGAATAGAATGATAATTTTTGATAGTTTAGATAAAGTTGAAAATCTTGAAAAATCAATAGTTGCACTAGGAAATTTTGACGGAGTTCATCTGGGACATCAAGCTTTAATTAGAAAAGCCAAAGCTATTGCAGATGAAAATGGATACAAGGTGGCCGTGTTCACTTTTTCCAACCATCCCAAGAATTTCATGAAGGGCGTAGACAATGTTAAAAACATTATTTATCAAGATGAAAAAGCTGGGCTTTTAGAGGACCTAGGCGTAGATTATCTGGTAAATATTGAATTTAATGAAGAAATTATGACTATGCCTGCCAAAGATTTTGTGGAAAAACTGCTTTTCCAAAAGCTTAATGCTGGCGGTTTAGTCTGCGGTTTCAACTACCGTTTTGGACATATGGCCAAGGGCGATACAAAATTCTTACAGGAAAAATGTGATGAATTGGGCATTATACTTGAGGTTATAAGTCCCGTTGAAATCGACGATGCCGTTGTAAGTTCTACCTTGATCAGAGGCCTTATAAAAGCTGGTGAAATGGAAGATGTTAAAGCTTTCCTAGGTAGAAATTATGATATAGAAGGTGAAGTTGTAGTTGGAAATAAATTGGGCAAAAGCATTGGCTTTCCAACATCTAACATAACTTTGGACGAGGAAATGGTAAGCCCACCAAATGGAGTATATATCACTTACTGCATATATAACGGCAGAATGTACCCAAGCATCACCAATGTGGGCGTGAAACCTACAATAGGCGAGTTTAAAAAGAATATGGAAACTCACATCTTCAATTTCGATAGGGAACTATATGGAAAGAAGATTAGAATAGTTTTCATCAAGAAGACTCGTGATGAAGTTAAATTCTCTCGCATAGATGAATTGGTAGAGCAAATCAGAAAAGATTGTGAAAATGCCAAAGAATATCATAATATTTAAAGAAAATACTTGAAATTCCAAACTATAGGGAGTATAATATTGCAGTGATGTGCCGTTTGGCACAAAATAAGTTATTTTACCTAAATCTCAGAGCTTCGACACTCCGGCGATTTTCTTAGATTAGGTGTATTAAAAAAGGAGAAAAACAATGATTACAAAGGAACAAAAAGCACAAATTATTAAGGACTTTGCAACTTCAGAAGGAGATACAGGTTCCCCTCAAGTTCAAGTTGCATTATTAACTTACAGAATTAACGACCTTAACGAGCACTTTAAGAACCATCCTAAGGATAACCACTCAAGAAGAGGCTTATTGAAGATGGTAGGTCACAGAAGAAACCTATTAAAGTACTTAAAGGAAACTGATCTAGAAGCATACAGAGAATTAATTGCAAAGCTAGGTCTAAGAAAGTAATTTGTTTTTTAGCGAGGCTTTACTACATGCCTCGCTTTATATTTTATTGTATGGTATGTGGCTCTCTGAATGGATATGTACTCAATCATATTTATCCAGAGGGCCATACAAGAAAAGGAGAAAATTATGCCAAGATTTGAAGATTACAGAACATTTAGAATGGCAGTTGGCGGCAGACTTTTAGAATTAGAAATCGGAAAGTTAGCTGAACAAACAAACGGAGAAGTAATCGTTAAGTACGGCGAAACAGTAGTTGTAGTTAACGTATGTGCTTCCAAAGAACCAAAGGAAGGAATCGACTTCTTCCCACTATCAGTAGATTATCAAGAAAAGATGTATGCAGTTGGTAAAATCCCTGGAGGATTTTTAAAGAGAGAAGGAAGACCTTCAACTCATGCAATTCTAACATCAAGACTAATTGACAGACCTATTAGACCATTATTCCCAAAGGGATACTACAATGATGTAGTAGTAAGTGCAATGGCAATGTCAGTTGACCCTGATTGTTCACCAGAAGTATGTGCAATGATAGGTTCATCAGTTGCAATTGCAACATCAGATATTCCATGGGACGGTCCTACAGGATCAGTTAAAATCGGTAGAGTTGATGGAAAGCTAGTAATCAACCCTACAGTTGCACAAAGAGAAGTTTCAGATATCGATATGACAGTATCTGGTACAAAGGAAGCTATCATGATGGTAGAAGCTGGTGCACAAGAAGTTCCAGAAATGGAAATGCTAGATGCAATCCTATTTGCTCACGAAGAAATCAAGAAGATTGTTGATTTCATCGAACAAGTAGTTGCTGAAGTAGGCAAGCCAAAGCAAGAAATCGAATTATACAAGGTTCCTGAAGAAATCGATGCTGAAGTAAGAGCTTTTGCAGATGCAAAGATGAAGGCTGCAATCAAGACTGTTGACAAGATGGAAAGACTTGACAACATGGATGCAGTTGAAGCAGAAACTAAGGAACACTTCGCAGAAATCTATCCAGATAATGCAGCTGATATCGATTCAGTTCTATATAACATTACTAAAGAAAATGTAAGAGCTATGATTTTAGACGAAGGCATCAGACCTGACAATCGTGCACTTACAGAAATCAGACCTATTTTCTGTGAAACTGGATTACTTCCAAGAGTTCACGGTACAGGCCTATTCAAGAGAGGACAAACTCAAGTATTATCAGCTTGTACTCTAGCTCCTTTATCAGAAGCACAAAGAATTGATGGCTTAGATGAAGAAACTGAAAAGAGATACATGCACCACTATAATTTCCCTGGATTCTCAGTAGGAGAAGCTAAGGCTTCAAGATCACCAGGAAGAAGAGAAATCGGACACGGTGCATTGGCTGAAAGAGCTTTAATCCCAGTTCTTCCAAGCGAAGAAGAATTCCCATATGCAATCAGAGTTGTATCAGAAGTTATGTCTTCAAACGGTTCAACATCAATGGGTTCAACTTGCGGATCATGCCTAGCACTTATGGACGCAGGTGTTCCAATCAAGAGACCAGTTGCAGGTATCGCAATGGGATTAATTGAAAGAGTTAAGGAAGATGGCACATCAGAAATGGCTATCTTGTCAGATATTCAAGGTATGGAAGACTTCCTAGGCGATATGGACTTTAAGGTTACAGGTACTGAAGTGGGTGTAACTGCAATCCAAATGGATATTAAGGTTCACGGTCTATCAAGAGAAATCCTTGAAAAGGCTTTAGGACAAGCAAGAGAAGGCAGAATGTTCATCATGGGCAAGATGCTAGAAGAAATCGGTGCTCCTAGAGAAGAAATGTCAAAGTATGCTCCTAGAGCAATTTCTATGAATATTGATCCAGAAAAGACAAGAATCGTAATCGGACCTGGCGGAAAGACAATCAATGGAATCATTGAAAAGACAGGCGTTAAGATCGATATCTTGGAAGAAAAGCCTGGCGTTATCAATATTTATTCAGCAGATCAAGCAAGCGCTGAAGCTGCTAAGAAGGAAATTGAAGCTTTGACTAAGGACGTTGAAGTTGGCGAAGTTTACGAAGGAACAGTAACTAGAATCCTAAATACAGCTAAGGGTTCAGTTGGTGCTTTCATCGAAATCCTACCAGGTAAGGAAGGTTTACTGCACATTTCAAAGATGGCTAACGAAAGAGTAGAAAAGGTTGAAGATGTTATGAACATCGGAGATGTAGTTAAGGTTAAGGTTGTTGAAATCGATAGCCAAAACAGAATCAATCTTTCAAGAAAAGAATTATTGTAATTAATTAATATAAAGGTCTGCTTCGGCAGGCCTTTTTTTGTCTAATTTAAGCAAAAAACTTGAAAATTTGGGTATTTGAGTATATAGTACTAATGGAGTTTCTCTACCTACGAGAAAGTCCACGTCACGGTATTAGTAGTTTATGTTTAAAAAAATAGCGTAAACATCACACTTCAAGGAGAGAGGGGGCGTCTTCTTGAACACAGGAAAGGTAAAGGACAAGAGAATCTTTATCTTATTTTTAGTCATTGTACTAATGCTTTTTTTGTGCGTCTTGTCGGTTCAAAATATCTATGCATGGCTTAATGATGGCACAAGTGAAGTAAGCAATAGCTTTAATCCTAACAATATTCAGATAGATATTTGTGAAACTGATACAGATGATGGAGATAGCGATAAATATACTAATACTTATGAAATGATCCCTGATGAAGATATATCCAAGGATCCTACAATTGAGGTCCCAAAGGATACATTAGATGCATGGATTTTTGTTCAGCTTGAAGAGCTGGATAATTTTGCGTTTTATATGACATATGAAATAGATGATGAATGGAACACCTTAGGTAAGGATTACCCTGGTGTTTTTTATATGCCTTTAGCATCATCTAGTGAAAATCAAAGCATTCCAGTGCTTAAGGACAATTTGGTTCGTTTGAATGAAGGAATTGGTAAGGATGAAATCAATGCCATGACCGACAAGCCAAAGCTTAGAATAACAGCCTATGGTATACAGCAAGCTGGTTTCCCTTCGCCTGAAGATGCTTGGAAAGAATTGAATGGAAAGTAGGTGAGGGAATTGAAGAAAACAAAGAAAAATGTATTTCTTGCAATTCTGTTCTCACTAACATTGATTTTTTCATCAAGTGCAGGAAACACATTAGCATATTTGGTAGATGAGACCCATCCTATGCTTAACAGCTTCGAAAGCGGAGTAGACCCATATGGATCACTGGAACTTAGTAATGTGGTGGAACATGATTATGGAGAATCATATATCATACCAGAAGACATTAAGTTTAATTACGAAATTGATTTAGGCAAAGAGCAGGCAGGAAAAACATATAGCGGTTATAAATGCGATAAGGATGGAATAATTCATCTTCAGCTAGGCGCAAACGAAAGTATCACTTTATACGAGATACCTGTAGGAATAGATGCAAAACTTACAGAAGTAAATATTCCAGAGGGCTTTAGCGTCAAAGGAGATAATCCAAAGACATGTACTATCAAAAAGGCGGAAAAAGCCCAAGCAATATTTACCAATGTATATAAAGCTTCTCCAGCCGATACTAAGGGCTTATCCCTAAGCGGAACTAAGACCTTAGTTGGAAGAGATTGGCTAGACAGCGATTCCTTCAAGATGATACTTGAAGAATATGATGGCGATAAATGGGTAGAACTTACATCAAAGAATGCGGTTAAAGATAAGAAGACATTCGACTTTACAGAATTAATTCAGTCCATCAGCTTTGACAAAGTGGGAACATATATGTTCAGAGTCAGAGAAGATGAAGGCAGCATAGGTGGAATCACATATGAACCTACAGTGGGTTACTTTGATATCAAAATCACCGATGCTGACATGGATGGTCAGTTCGAAATCAATGATGTAAGTACAGTATCAGAGATTGTTCATATAGACATCGATCATGATAAGGACAGTTTCGATGTAAGTGTTGACATAACTAACCATTATGCGCCAACAGGATCAGCAGAAATAGATATTAATATTAATAAGGTATTAGTAGATAAATCTGGACAAGATCTATTACCTGCTGGATACGAATTTGGCTTATACGATAAAGATGGAAAGCTAGTTACAACTACAGTTAAGAGTTCATCAAGCGGAGAAGCTCAAATCAAGCTTATTTACGAAAGTACAAAAGTAGGAGTATATAAATATATTCTTAAGGAAATTGATGATAGCAAGCCTGCAGTAAGCTACGATGACACAGAGTATAAACTTACAGTAAATATAGTAGATAACTTAGATGGAACAATTAGTGCATACGTTTATGACGTAGATAGCGAAATAGTTCCAAGTGATGCTACTAACAAATACACAGCTAAGTTTAAAAACACTTATGATCCAACAGATACTAGTGTTACAGTTGAAGGCACCGTTGAATTAGAGGGTAGAGATATTAATACAGGCGAATTTGAATTTGAGCTTTACGAGACAGATAGTGATTATGACATTGAAGGAAAAGACCCAATTCAAACTGTAAATAATAGCCCTACATTAGATGCTTTTAACTTCAAAATTGACCGCGATAAAGTTGGAACATACTATTATCTGATTAAGGAAAAGAATAACGGAATTAGAGGAATTAGCTATGATAGTTCCGAATATTTCCTTAAGGTCGTAGTTGTGGATGCCGGCGGTCATCTTGAAGCAAGCTACACTTTAAAAGACCAAGACGGAAAAGATTGTGATAAAGCAGCCTTTAAGAATATATATAAAGCGGAAGCAAATGAGCTAATCATTGAAGGTAAGAAGATATTAAGGGGCGATGAATTGGGAGATGGCCAATTCTACTTTGAACTTTATGAAAGCGATGAGGATTTTGTCGAAGAAGAATTAATATCAGATGCACCAAATGATAGCGAAGGTCTATTTAGCTTCTATAAGCTGAAATTCTCAAAAGAAGGCGATTACTATTACAAGGTAAAAGAAGTTATAGATGAAAACGACAAAGGAATTATCTACGATACTTCAGTCTATGAAATTAAGGTAAGTGCTGTAGATGATAAGACAGGAATATTAAAGCTAAGCCAAGAGATAATAAAGGTAAAGGATGGAAAGTCTTCAATTGCAGATGAGATTCGCTTTACAAATACTTATCTAACAGGCTTTGCAAGAATAGATATAAAAGCCCACAAGGATTTAATAGGAAGATCTCTAAACAAGGGAGAATTCAATTTCAGCCTATTTAAATCTGATGAATCTTATCGAGAAGAAGATAAGGTAAAAGCGGCGAAAAATGATAAAAAGGGTAATGTTGTATTTAAAGATCTATCCTTTGATGAAGTTGGCACATACTACTTCGTTATGAAGGAAAATGTGGGCAAAGACCAAAAAATCACATACGATACATCAAAGTATGGAATTAAGATAGAAGTATTTGAAAGAGATTGCAAATTAAAAGCCAAGATTACATCTATTACTAAGCTGGGCAAGGGTAAAGTAAATGGAATAACATTTACAAATAAGTATCACAGTCATGGCAAGAAGACACCAAAGACAGGAGACACAACAAATGTATTGTTATGGCTAGAAATAATGATTGTCTCCCTATTGGGATTACTTCTAGCACTATGGTGGTACTATCGTTCTTCGAAAAAGAGCACTAATTAAAGTTTAAAAGATTTCGACACAATATATTACTTTTAACGGAGGAAAAAATGGAAAAGAAAAACAAAAAAGCAGGAACAGTTGCATTAGCGGTAGCCCTTGCTACAACAATAGGTTTTACATCAGCATACTTAGTAAGTTTATCAGATGATGTAACAAACATATTTAATCCTAACAAAGTAGCTGTAGAGCTAACAGAAACAACAGGAAGCAACTATGATATCATTCCTGGAACAGAACAAGAAAAAGACCCAACAGTAAAAGTTGATACATCAGTAGATGCCTATGCATATGTAATAGTAACAGATGAAACAAATGGCGTAGTAGGATATGACATCGCTGATGGTTGGACTAAGATGGACAATGCAGATCTAAATGCTTTAGATACTGACGGCGATGGTACAGCAGATATCACATTGGGAGATAATGATACTGTATATTACAGAGAAGTAGCTCCAAATGATGAAGCACAATCATTCCCAGTTCTAAAGGATAACAAGGTTAGTTATTCTGCAGACCTAACAAACGAAGATATGCCAAGCGAAGCAGTAAAGCTAGCATTTGTAGCATATGCAATCCAAAAGACACCATTTATTGGACCAGTAAGCGCATGGAATCAAGCAATGCCAACAGTAGGAGATTTAGTTAAGCTAGGAACTAGCGAAAAGACATTCTACGTAACAAAGGTAAATGGAACAAATATCGAAGTATTAGATCAACAAGCTGCAACAAGCATGAAATTCGATGCCGATGGAACAAAGACAACATTTGGAGATGGTAACGATTATCTAGCATATGCAGGAAGTGATATTGATAAGTACTTAGAAGAAACATATTATCCTGCACTACCAGATGATGTAAAGGCAAAGATCGTAGCACAAAACATCAAGCAATCAGCATACTATTCTACTGATAGAAGAACTACAGAAGTAGCAGTAGGTGACAGACACGCATACCCATTGGATATGGATGTTGTTGGAAGCTTAACAAATGCTGAACGTGCAGAAATATTTGCTGATGACTGCTTATGCTGGCTGCGTTCTGCAGGTTCTTTCAAAAATACTGATGCTTGGTATGTAAACGGTCAATATGGTTACTTGTACTGCAGCAGTTACGACAACAACTGGGGCATATATGCGGCTTTCACAATCAATTTGGAAGGCTTAGATTTTGAAATATTAGAGTAAAATAATTACCTTATAATATAAAGTTTTATTAGGAGAGAAAAGATGGAAAAGAAGAGTAAGAAGGCAGCAGCAGTTGCTATAGGATTAGCCCTTGCTACAACAATAGGT
>JAKSSL010000008.1 GCA_024403115.1 Clostridia bacterium | reverse complement strand
TTTCACTATTACAGACCTTGTAAAAGTGATTGTTCAAAAAGCTGACTTTGAGAACTGCGTGCTGTATAATGCTTTTGTTCGTTTTATATAAATTTCCGAGGTCCATATGAAAGCAAGTGTTTTCAAGGACTTTCTCTCCTATAATTTTTAAACGAGCAACAATTAAAAAAGTGGTTCTTAAAGTCAAGCTTTAGAACCAAAAATTTTTTATTTTTTTACTCTATCCCACCCTATTTGTTGATTTTTCAGCATTTTTTGTACTTCTTTGCAAAGGTAGAATATGGCATTTGAAGCTTTCTTGCCCCTGCATGTACGCTGAGTTTTCCTTCCTGACACTCCTTTGCAACTGCCTGGAAGTCTTCTGGCAAAGGTTTAGGTCTTCTTCCAAACTTTACGCCACGCATTTTGGCCGCTTCTATACCTTCTCTTTGCCTCTGTCTGATCAATTCTCTTTCGTTTTGTGCTACATAGGATAATATCTGTAGCACCAAATCTGCAACGAATCTCTTTGTCAGATTTTCATTGTCTCGCCGTGTGTCCAATAGCGGCATATCAAGCACCACTACATCACACTGCTTTTCTTTTGTGATTTTTCTCCATTGTTCTAAGATTTCATCATAATTCCTCCCCAAGCGATCAATACTTTTTACTACTAGGAGGTCTCCCGGCTTCATCTTTCTAATAAGTCGCATATACCCTTGACGCTTGAAGTCTTTTCCTGATTGCTTGTCAAGAACAATATTTTTTGAATCAACCCCATAATTCTTCATGGCAATCATTTGTCTTTCTTCGTTCTGGTCCTTTGAGGACACTCTTACATAACCATAAATCTTCATGTTAATTCCTCCTACTACTATCGAGTTATAACGTACATTTTAATTATATATCCGCCCTTTAGGTTTTTGTCAACAAAAAAATGGGCTGTTTCCAGCCCATAGTTTCTATCTTTGTGAGTTTTTATAGCCTACTTCCAATCCTCAATACTATCTAATTTCTTAGTTCCATCGAAAGTAAGCAAATACAAATTATCTTCCTTTTCATATAAACGAACAAATATCTCTTGAGCGTTTACATCAGTAACTTCTGTAAATATGGACTCCCAATATTTGTTAAGATCCTGCTTTTTCTGTCTATCCATGTCCTTGATGCCTTCGTTGCTACCGTTGATTAGCTCTCGTGCATAATTCTCAAACTCAGGATCCATTACCACATCATATTGTGCCCATGAAATCTCCCCTATATCCTCACTTCTTGGATCAAAGTAATTCTTTTTACAAGTGTCATAATCCAAATAGAAGTTGGAATATTGTACTTTTCTCATAAGATCGTACATGTCGCTTCTGCTCTTTACTTTGTCAATTCCTTTTTGAAGAGTGACAAATCTACCTTCTCCACTCTTGATATCTTGTGAGTACCAAGCTTTTTTATTCAGGTAGAAATTAGTTTGAGCGATAGCTTTTGTATGATATACATCTAACCAAGTATAACTTGGAAGATTCTTTTCATCCAGCCAGCAAACCTCATTTGATGAGAATTCCAACAGACTGGAATTGCCCTTGGAGTCGCTGATTATGAAGCAGTAATTCCAATAATGGTCTTGGGAATATACATTTAAGCCTGCTATATATTCCTTGGCTTCTGCCACTGTGGAACAGTTTTCGCCGATATATCGAGGAAGCTCAAACATATAAACCCTCTTCTTGGAATCAGGGTTTGTTCCCTTGCAAGCATACTTGTCTTCGCCGTTTGGCCAGTACTCTCCGTGTCTCATATTAATTTCCACGTGAAGTCCTGCATCGTTTATAACATCGTCGCACATGAAAGGCAAAATCTTGTAGAACTCTTCTGTAATGCCTTTGTCTTGGATTTCGTCATAATCTGGAGAATAATCTCTGCTTGTATAGGCAAGGCCCATTGTTCTATACTTGCCCGCATTAGTTCTAATAATATAGGCACACTTATTGGAAATGTTAAGGTCCATGTTTCTGCCTACCAGACGATGGCCATCCACCATCTTGCTGATTGCACTGCAACCGCCTCCCCAATTGTCATTCCTTTCGGCGTAGAACTTGTCTGCGTATTCATAGTCTAGGCTACTGTATTCTTCCACCTCATATATATACTTGTCTAATTCTGTAAGCTTGTCTGTCTTATCGCTAGTGCATCCCACCATAAAGATTGTGGCGATGCCTAATAGCATAATTACTAGTTTTTTCATAAGTTTACTTCCTTTTAAAGCACAAAAAGCAGGTCATAATCAACCTGCTTTAATCTTTAATAACTATTCCTCTTCTTCCTTCTTTTCCTTCTTTTCCAAAGGTTTCATTGTAGGGAACAAGATAATATCTCTAATTGTAGGTGCGTTGCAAACTAGCATCAATACTCTGTCGATACCAACACCTAATCCACCTGTTGGTGGTAGACCAACTTCCAATGCGTTTACGAAATCTAAATCCATTGGATGAGCTTCGTCGTCGATTCCAGCATCCAATTGATGTTGTTGAGCAACGAATCTCTCGTATTGGTCGATTGGGTCGTTTAATTCTGAGAAAGCGTTTGCAATTTCCCATCCATTAATATATGCCTCGAATCTTCTAGTGATTCTAGGATCCTCAGGATCTCTCTTGGATAGAGGTGATACTTCTACAGGGTGACCGATTACAAATGTAGGTTGATCAAGGTATCCAGGAACATCTTCGCAGAATTCTTCGAACATTTCAGCAATGATCTTGCCTCTAGTCCAATTCTTAACTTCATCTGGATCCATGCCCTTTTCTAAAGCAACTTTTCTAGCCTCTTCATCAGTATCAATCTTATCAAAGTCAACGCCAGTGATTTCCTTAACGGCATCTGCCATGTTCAATCTTCTCCAAGGTGGAGTTGTATCAAATTCCTTGCCTTGGTATTTGATGATTGGTGATCCGTTAATCTTCATTGCAGCGTTATATACGATTTGCTCAGTTACATCCATAGTGTCTTCCATGTTGCCATAAGCCATGTAGCATTCCATTGATGTAAATTCAGGGTTGTGGTTTCTGTCCATACCTTCGTTACGGAACATCTTACCCATTTCATATACTCTGTCCAAGCCACCAACGATTAATCTCTTTAGATTCAATTCGTTTGAGATACGTAGTTTCATATCTAGGTCAAGAGTGTTGTGGTGAGTTGCAAAAGGTCTTGCATTAGCACCGCCTGCAATATTAACTAGAATAGGAGTATCTACTTCCAAATAGCCATAGTCTTCTTCTAGTACTCTCTTGATTTCTCTAATAGCTTTTGCACGCTTTACGAACATTTCACGAACTTCTTCGTTCATGATTAAATCAACGTATCTTTGTCTATATCTAAGGTCTTGGTCCTTTAGTCCTTGGAACTTGTTAGGCAATACTTGAAGTGATTTTGATAAAAGCACTAATTTAGTTACTCTTACTGAAATTTCACCGTGGTTAGTCTTGAAAACTACACCTTCAATACCAAAGATGTCGCCAATATCATCGGCCTTGAACCACTTGTATTCTTCTTCTCCAACTTCATCTCTCTTGATGTAGCATTGGATTCTTCCTTGCTTATCTTGAATGTCGAAGAAAGCAGCTTTACCCATAATACGACGGCTCATCATACGACCAGCAATTGAAACTTCCTGATCTTCCATAGCCTCAAAATTATCTTTAATGTCTTTGCTGTGAGCAGTTACATTCCACTTTTCGTGTACAAATGGATTTCTGCCAGCTTCTTGCAAAGCCTTTAACTTTTCACGTCTGATCTTTCTTTGCTCAGAAATCTTTTCTTCGCTTAGTTCTTCCTCTTCGGGAACATTAGCCTTTACTTGATCTTCCCCCATTAGTTTTCTCCTTCAACATTAATAACTGTATATTCTACTGAACCAGTTGGCATTACAACTGTTACTACGTCGCCTTTCTTTGCGCCTTCTAAAGCTTGTCCAAGTGGACTTTCATTTGAGAAAATTGGCACCATTTCACCCTTTGAGTCCTTCTTGAATGGGTCAATTTCATCAACGCCGGCAATTTCAAATTTAAGTTTTTGTTTCTTGCCTTGTTTGTTCTTGTACTCCACTTCATAAATATTTGATGGAATAATTAAAGCAGGGTTTGCGTCGATTTCTGCCAATTTTTCCTCAAGTTCTGCAATTCTAGCTTCGTTTCTAGCTTGGGCATCACGCGCTGCATCATATTCAGCATTTTCTGATAAGTCGCCATAGCTACGAGCTGTTTTTAATTTATCGATAATATCAGGTCTTACAACCTCGATTAAGTTTTTAAGTTCTAATTGTAATGCTTCATAACCTTTTTTAGTTATTTTCTTAGCCATTTTCTAATCTCCTCTCAAAGCAATAAATACTTAGGGTAATTATATCTTATTTTTTCGATTATTTCAAGGCTTTAGCCTATCTAACTCGAAAATCAATGCCCAGTTCCTGAGCTTTCTTTCTACAAATTTCGATTGATTGGGAGGAAATAACTCCTACAACTGAGCTGGCCACATGGGGAACATATTGTTTTACGTCTCTAATGTAATCGAATATGGCGTCATAGGATTTAAGTCCAAATACGGGTTCGCAAAGTTCGTAGTACTTCTCCGCATCGGCTTCGTTCATGCTGATGGATATGGAATCTATGACTCCTTCTAGCATGTGGGCTGTAGGCTTGCCGTTTATCAGGTCGGCTAAACCGTTAGTGTTAAGTCTGATTGTCTTAAGTCGGCTGTCCTTACCCATATATTTTGCTCTCACAAACTTAGCGATTTCTATTAAAGCATCCAGCCTTTCTGTAGGCTCGCCATAGCCGCAGAAAACTAGCTCGTCATACTTGGTAACGGGCCATTTTTCAAGCTCTTCAAGGACTTCCTTAACGCTGGGTTCGTGATCCAGAAATAGGGAGTCGGCGTCTCCAAGGCCATCGGTAAAATTCCTTATGCAAAAATGACAGGCGCAAGGGCACTTGTTGGTGATGTTAAGGTATAGGCCTCCTCCAAAATCATATACTGTTGCTGACATATCTGCCTCCTTTAGATGTAAAAAGCGAGGCTCGTGGCCTCGCTTTGTTTCCTAATAATATTAGTTAGCAACGAAAGGTAGTAAAGCTACTGTTCTTGCTCTCTTTACAGCTGTAGTTACAGCTCTTTGATGCATTGCGCAAGTTCCTGTCATTCTTCTAGGTAAAATCTTGCCTCTTTCTGAAACATACTTTCCTAAAAGAGCAGTGTCCTTGTAATCAATTTTTAAATTAGCATCTGCGCAGAAAGCACATACTTTCTTCTTTCTTGTGCCACGCTTCTTGTAATCCATGTTCATTCTCCTTTCAAAATCTTAGGCTTGATTTATCAAAAATCAAATGGTAGATCATCATTCAATGCTTGGAAACTGTCTGGCATGTCTTGAACAGGTTCAACATTTGTTGCTGTACCGCCACCGAATCCAGTAGCGTTTCCTTGTGGCTTGTCGCCTCTGTCAAGGAATTCAACTCTGCTTGCAACTACATCAGTAGTATAAACCTTTTGTCCATTCTTGTCGTAGCTTCCTGTTTGAATTCTACCTGTAATTCCAACTAAACGACCTTTTCCTAGATACTTTTCACAGTTTTCTGCTTGAGCTCCGAATACTACGATGTTAGGGAAATCTGTTCTCTTGTTGTCGCCGTATCCAGTGTCGATTGCAATTGTGAATCTTGCAACGGCCATTTGTCCGCTAGTGTATCTAACGTCTGGGTCTCTAGTCAATCTGCCGATTAAACTTACTTGATTCATACTCCCACCTCACTATTTTTCGTCAAGGTTAACAATGATATGTCTCATTACATTTTCAGAGATCTTTAATCTTCTGTTTAATTCAGCTGGTAAAGTTGTGTTACCCTTGAAAGTTACTAATGTGTAAATTCCTTCGTTCTTCTTTTCGATTGGGTATGCCAACTTTTTCATGCCTAGATCGCTTACTTCAACGACTTCGCCGTCAGCTGCGATAACAGTCTTAACCATTTCTACAACTTCAGCTTTTGTAGCGTCGTCTAAAGCAGGATTCATAATGAACATTACTTCATAATTTGTCATACTTTTCACCTCCCTGTGGACTAAATGGCGTTAGCCTTATTGCTAACGCAGAGATTTGCACCGCTTAAAAGCAGTCGTGCCTTAATATATTAACTCATTTTCATTGAAATTGCAAGTCTTTTCTTGGAATAAAAAACCGCCCTTTTCTAAAATTTCCAAGAGCGGTATTTGCTGTTAAATTAGATTCTAATATCCTTAATTCCGTGCTTGTCAGCATATGTTGAAAGGATTAATGTTAAGGCACCGTCGCCTGTTACGTTACAAGCAGTGCCGAAGCTGTCTTGTAATGCGAATATTGCTAGAATCATTGCTGTTCCTGTTTCGTCGAAACCTAATACGGAAGTAACGATTCCAAGTGAAGCCATAACTGTTCCTCCTGGAACTCCTGGTGCTCCTACTGCGAATACTCCTAACAATACGCAGAATAGAACCATTGTTCCAACTGATGGTAAGCAACCGTATAGCATTAGGTTAATTCCCATGCAGAAGAATACTTCTGTAAGAACTGATCCGCAAAGGTGGATGTTCGCAAATAGTGGAATACCGAAGTCAACCATATCATGACGAAGAATCTTTGACTTAAATGCACATTCAAGAGCAACTGATAAAGTTGCAGCTGAAGACATTGTTCCTACTGCAGTAAGATATGCAGGTGGATAGTGCTTAAGAACTTCAAGTGGATTCTTGTGTGAATATAGACCAGCTACTCCGTAAAGCACTGCAAGCCATACAAAATGTCCAACGATAACGATTATGATAATCTCAATAAATGCTGGGAATTGTTCAGTAACAGTTCCATCATAGCTCAATCCTGTAAATGTTGAACAGATATAGAATGGCAAGATTGGAATGATTAGCTTGTTAACTATTTTTAACACTATGCGTTGGAATTCTTCTAACAATTCTGCTGTTCTATGTGATTTTGTTGCAACTGTTGCAAGTCCAAGCAATAGGGATAAAGCAAGGGCTGACATTACAGGCATGATTTGTGGAATTTGCAATGCGAATACGTCATCTGGTAAAGCTCTTACTGTTGCATCTTGAGCAATATCTAAACCAGGGATCAATGTGTATCCTGCTGCTGTTGAAAGAAGGGCAGCAAGTACAGATGAACCGTAAGCCAATGCAACTGCAATACCTAATAATTTTGATGCGTTTTGTCCAAGCTTAGTAATTGAAGGTGCAATAAATCCGATTACGATAAGTGGTACGCAGAACATGATTGCCTGACTAAGTACGCCCTTAATTGCTACTACGAATTTCATTGCAGTTTCATCACAAATTTGGCCAAGACCAATACCTATTGCGATTGCTACTAATAGGATAAAAGGTAAGCTGGTAAATACTTTCTTCATTTTATTTCTCTCCTTTGGATTTTCTTGCTAGCTTAGCACTTATCACTCTGTCTAAACCAGCCAAGTCTTTGAGTACTTTAATTTCTGTAAATCTTCCGCTTTCTTCCAAAAGCTGTGGCACGCTTGTGCCTTGGTCATATCCGATTTCTAAAACTAACAGGCCATCCTTTTTCAAATGGTTAGCCGCTTCATCAGCTATGATCCTATAATAATCCAATCCATCTTCTCCGCCGTTTAAAGCCATCATAGGTTCATGGTCCTTAACCTCTCTTTGTAGAGTAGGTATTACAGCGCTTTCAATATATGGTGGGTTGGAAACTATCATATCAAACTTTTTCTTTGAGATTTTTCCTTTAAAAGCAGAAAACATGTCGCTTTGGTAGAACTTCACGTCAGCCTCAAGAAGCCCTGAGTTCTTCGCTGCTGTTTCCAAAGCCCTGTCGCTAAGGTCGCTGGCGGAAACTTTTACATTTTTCCCGCATTCCTTCGCAATAGTAATTGCAATGGCTCCGCTTCCTGTACAAAGGTCTAAAACTTCTGCATTTTTCATATCCTTTAACAGCTTGATAGCCTCTTCAACTACCACCTCTGTATCAAGGCGAGGTATTAACACGTTTTCGTTTACCTCAAAATCTCGACCATAAAAGTTTTGAACTCCTGTAATGTATTGTAAAGGCTCTCCTGCCGATCTTCTATCTAAAAGCTCGAAGTAAGCCTGACAGTCTTCATCACGAGATTCATACTGATAGATTAATCTAAGCTTGCTGCCGTCTATGTGCTTTACAAAGCAAAGCAAGTCTTTGGCATCTCCCTCAGCATTATCAATCCCTGCACGTTCCAATTGGCTAATCCCCATTTTGATTAATTCTCTAATTGGAAAGGACATCTTCTTCTCCTTTCTCTTTGGCACGTTTTCCTAAGTCAATAGCTCTTCCTGCCTCAATTATATTTGCATCCTTGTCGCATATGCCTTCAACTAATGGAGCGTGTTTGTCCACTAGAACCGCTTTTAAAGCTACAATGGCAACCTCAAGTTGTTCATTAGTAGGTTCTGCTGTTGTTAGCTTTTGAAGCAAAAGCCCAGGAATGCTCAATATCTTTACAAACAAATTATCGCTGCTGCCTGCCCACTTTAACAGCTCGTAGGACAAGCCAGCAATAACTGGTATTAGCAATAGTCTGGAAAGGATTCTCATCCATACGCTAGGCCAACCACACAGTGAAAATACGATGATGGCAATAACCAGTACGAACATCAAGAAGCTAGTTCCACATCTTGGGTGAAGTGTGTAAAAGCTTTGTGCGTTCTCAGGTGTTAGCTCCAAATTATTTTCAAAGCAGTGTATAGTCTTGTGCTCAGCTCCGTGGTATCTGAATGTTGTTTTAATATCCTCAACTTTACGGATTGCAAGCACATACAGTACGAATATGCCCAAGCGGAAAAATCCTTCAATTAAATTAAGCACAATGGCACTTTCAATCCAAATTCCCAGCCAGTCAACGACTACAGTTGGAAGAAGTACGAATACCAATATGGATATGGCCAAAGCGAAGACCACTGAAGCATATATCAATAAATTCCAATATGCCTTTGGGCCGAATCTTTCTTCAAGCCAAATTTCCATTTTGCTAGGTCCTTCGTCGACCTCAAAATCGGTAAAGTCTTCCAATATGTCGGCCGATTCCATTAGCACCTTTGTACCCATTACCAAGGACATGATAAAAGCAAAAACTCCACGAATTATTGGCTTTTGTGTCCACTCTCTCGGTTTTGCAACTTTTTCAGTTTTCAAATAAATCTGATCATCAGGAAGTCTAACTGCGATGGCAACTCTATCTGCGCCACGCATCATAATTCCTTCCATAAGGGCCTGCCCACCTATCTTTGTGGGACACGCGTCTTTTAAAAATATTCTACTTAAATCCATTATTTAACAATTCCCCATTACTCTTTGTTTTGGCGATCTTCTCAACCACGTATTCGCTTACGTCTTGAGGATCTTCCTTAGCCAAAGCTCTTCTCAAAGCCATGGCAAAATCATATTCTTTCTTATCTAATATTAAATCATCCCTACGAGTTCCTGACTCAGCAATGCTAAGAGCAGGGAAGATTCTGCGTTCTGATAACTTTCTGTCCAGACGAAGTTCCATATTGCCAGTTCCCTTGAACTCTTCAAATATGACATCGTCCATACGGCTACCTGTTTCCACTAAAGCAGTGGCAAGTATAGTTACACTTCCGCCTTCTTCAATGTTTCTAGCTGCCCCGAAAAACTTCTTTGGCTTGTGAAGAGCTGCCGGATCCAAACCTCCTGACAAAGTTCTACCTGAAGATGGTGTTACCAGATTGTATGCTCTAGTTAATCTTGTAATGGAATCCAATAGGATAACCACGTCCTTGCCGTGTTCAGCAAGTCTTTTAGCTCTAGCTAGTACCATCTCTGCCACTTTCACATGGTGTTGTGGCATTTCGTCAAAAGTGGAATATATAACCTCGGCTCTTTCCAAAGAGCGCTTCATATCAGTAACTTCTTCCGGTCTTTCATCAACCAAAAGAACAATCATCTCAACTTCAGGATAATTCTTTTCAATGCTGTGGGCAATATTCTTAAGTAGCACTGTCTTGCCAGCCTTTGGTGGTGCCACGATTAATCCTCTTTGGCCCTTGCCAATAGGTGCAACTAAGTCAATAAGTCTGTTGGATAAAGGTGTTGGACCGTCTTCCAGACGAATTCTTTCGTTAGGAAATACTGGTGTTAAGTCCTCAAATTGAGGTCTATTAATGGCCTTGTCCAATTCCTCGCCGTTTACAGTATTCACATAAAGCAAAGCGCCGAATCTTTCATCCTCGTGAGGCAATCTAGAAATACCGTTCACCTTGTCGCCAGTTTTCAGATTAAATCTTCTCACTTGTGTAGGTGATACGAATATATCCTTTTCGCTTGTTAGAAAATTGTCGAAGCGAAGAAAGCCAAAGCCTCCCTCAGCCATTTCCAAAATTCCTTCAACTACAGGACGTTCTTCTTCCATATTTAATTCTTTGTTTGTCTCAGTTTCTACCATTTTGACATACTCCTTGACATTACCCTATAATCCTTAAAATTATACCACAAATTACCCCTTTTGTACAAATTAAAAAGCGACAGATTAGCTCTGCCGCCTGATTCTCTATATTAGCTTAACAAATTAGCTATGCAAAATAGCTCCGCTTTATCTACAAACCATTTGCAAACTATTTTGTGTAATCGTAGAAGCCAACGCCTGTCTTTCTTCCAAGCTTGCCTGCTCTTACCATCTTCTTAAGCAATACATGTGGTCTGTACTTAGGATCACCGTATTCTTCATATAAAGTGTTCATAATTGCAAGTACAACGTCTAGTCCGATTAAGTCGCCTAATTCCAAAGGTCCCATTGGATGGTTAGCACCAAGCTTCATTGCTGAGTCGATGCCTTCTGCATCTGCTACTCCGTCAGCAAGGATGCCAATTCCTTCGTTGATCATTGGAATCAATACTCTATTTACTACAAAACCAGGAGCCTCTTCGACTTCTACAGGTGTTTTTCCTAAATTCTTTGCCATCTCAACGATTTCATTCTTAACTTCTTCTGAAGTTGCTAAACCCTTGATGATTTCTACTAGCTTCATTGCTGGAACTGGGTTGAAGAAATGCATTCCAATTACCTTGTCAGCTCTGTTTGTTGCTGCTGCAATTTCAGTAATTGAAAGTGATGATGTGTTAGTTGCTAGAATTGTTTCAGCCTTGCAAAGATTGTCTAATTCTTGGAATAAAGTCTTCTTTGATTCCATGCTTTCCAAAGCTGCTTCAATTATAAGGTCAACATCTGCCATAATTTGAATATCAGTTGAACCTGAAATTCTAGCCATTGCAGCTTCCTTGTCAGCTTCTGTAATTTTTTCCTTTGCTACTAGCTTTGCCAAATTCTTTTCTACAGTTTTGAAACCGTTTTCAATTGAGCTTTCTCTTCTAGCATTCATTTTAACTTCGTAGCCGTTTTGAGCTAGGATTTGAACGATTCCTGCTCCCATAGTACCTGTTCCGATTACTCCAATTGTTTTCATTTATGTTCCTCCTTAGGGCTTTTGCCTACATAATTCCTGCTTTTTTAAGTATAACACAAAAGCATATAAAATACACTTTGTTTTACAACAATTTTGTGATATGATTATGCCAAGCTCAGGTAGAGATAATGTGAGGTACATTATGAGCGTAGAAAATATTATTGGGGGAAATGTTCGGCTTTTTAGGAAAGCGAAGGGCTTGAGTCAAGCTAATATTGCCAGACTACTCAAGGTCTGCCGCTCAACCTATTGCCAGTATGAGAATGGGGAAAGAGCTATGCCCCACTCATATATCAAGACTTTGTCAGACTTTTATCACGTCTGCCCCAGCCTCTTTTATGAAGAGGACAGTAAAACCGTAGAAGCTATTATACGATGTTTATAAAAAACCGGCCGAATGGCCGGTTTTATCGTGTTTTCTTATCATATATATATATTATCCGAAATATAGATTTGCTGTTACAAACTCTGGATCGCAAGTAATGTCTATTCCTAAAGACTTTAGAACCTGCTCATCTTTTTCGTTTATAATTGCTGTGCTGTGAGCTTGACAACCGTTTAATTCACCTAGCTTGCTTTGAGCTAAAGCAGCTCTCTCATCTGTAGTAGCTGAAATTGCCAGTGAAGATAATACGTCTTCCATGCTCATTGATGTGTTCTCATAGCCCAAGACTTTGGACTTCATATTTTCCATAGCCTTGCAAACCTCAGGTCCTATTAATAGAACCTCATCATCCATTCCAGCTATATGCTTAATTGCATTTAATACAGCTGAACCTTCGGCAACCATCACATCGGAGCCACGACCAGTTATCATAGTTCCATCTTGAAGTTCTATAGCAACGCCTGTAATATTCTCTTCGCCTAATTCAGCGCTTCTTCTTTCAACATATTCACGAGCTGCAACAACGCACTTTCTGTCTTCGATTACGGATCCAACTTCATCCATTAACAGCTTGCATCTTTCCAAAGTTTCAGCACTAGCTTTGCCCTTCTTGTATGATACAGCTGCGCTTAAAGTTCTACGAATGATCTCTTGCTTTGCTGCTTCTCTACAAACTTCGTCATCAGTGATGCTAAAGCCTGCACGGTTAACTCCCATATCTGTAGGTGATTTGTATTCAGCCTCGTCTCCAGTAATTTTTTCAATGATACGCTTTACTACTGGGAAAACTTCCAAGTCACGGTTATAGTTTACAGCCATTTCCCCATAAGCTTCCAAATGGAAGTTATCGATCATGTTAACATCCTTCAGGTCTGCAGTTGCTGCTTCATAAGCAATGTTTACAGGGTGCTTTAGTGGAATTGACCAAATAGGGAAGGTTTCAAATTTTGCATATCTAGCTTTTACCCCACGCTTAAATTCATGATAAAGCTGTGATAGGCAAGTTGCCAGCTTTCCGCTACCGCCACCTGGCGCTGTAACTACAACCAAAGGCTTTGTAACTTCTACATATGGATTTGCGCCGTAGCCTTCATCGCTTACGATGGTATCAACATCTGTAGGATATCCCTTTGTGTAGAAATGCTTATAAACCTTGATGCCTCTGCGTTCCAATTTGTTAATAAAAATATCAACTGTAGGAGAAGATTCATATCTAGTAACTACGACTGAATTGATTTCCAAATCGTATTGTCTAAACATGTCGATAAGACGCAAAACCTCAAGGTCGTAAGTTATACCAAAATCTTGACGAGTCTTACTGCTGACAATGTCTCCAGAATAGATACAGATGATTATCTCTGCTCTGTCCTTCATTTTCTCCAAAAGCTTTAACTTGGCATTTTCGTCAAAGCCTGGCAAAACCCTTTTCGCATGCTTGTCATGAATCAGTTTGCCACCAAACTCAAGGTATAGTCTTTCGCTGTCTCCCTTGTTAATTCTTTCAATAATGTATTTGGATTGTTCTTCGATATATTTTTCTGCGCTAAAACCTATTTTCATGTTCTACCTTCCTATACATCTAACATTAATGCAAAAGCAAGAGTTGTTAACACCATAGCAGCTATAATTACTATGGCAACAATCTTTACTACTTTTTTGTTCATCATAGCCCCAATCCTCCTAAACAATCATCAGGCTTAGATGATTTTCTCCATTGGCCATGCCGTTTAGCACCACTTTATAGTCCAATTTCAAAAAGCCACCTTCCATGGAAATCTGATTCTCCACTTTTAAAGTATGAATCCTCAGCTCCATAGTGCCGAATTCTGTATAATAGTCGCTGACATGATCTCGTCCCACTTGGAATTCCATCTCGGATCTTTGACCGTTTTTTCCGTATCTTGTCATTTTGACCCTGTCATCGCGAATTTTCAAACTAACTTTTCCTTGAGGCACGCCTTCAAGCTCCGCCTCCTCGTAGGTGATATATATGGCCCCCTGCTTCTCAGCGATTTGCGCATCGCTCACCATTTCCATCTCGTTTGCTTCCTCACCTTCAAAAGCACTGCTGGACACAAGCTTAATAGTAATCTCTTTCATATTACATCCTATCTAGCATTTCCTTAAGCTCATCCTTGCTGAAAACATAGCTGCTTTCACAGAATTGACAAGTAAGTTCCGCTTGACCATCCTCTTCATAGATCTCAGTCAAATCCTTTTTGCCAATAGTCATTAAAGCTTTTGCCATGCCCTCCTTGGAGCATCCGCATTTCCAGGAAATTTCGCTGGTATCCAAAATATCTAAACTGTATTTCTCATCAATATCTTCGAAAATATTCTTTAAAAGCGCCTCAACCTGCTTATACTCATCAGCTTCACCCATTACCTCTTCGATGCTAGTTGTAATAGGCTTCATGTCAGCAATAAGTCTTTCCAGCTCATCAACTGCACCCTCTTCAAAATCAGGTAGCATTTGAATGAACATTCCGCCAGCGCATTTAACTGATAAATCCTTGTCGATTTTTACCCCTAAAGCTATGGAAGTGTTTTGTTGCTCTGAAATGTAGTAATATGCTGTAAGGTCTTCGGCAATTTCCCCGGAAACTAAATCGATAGTTCCCACATAAGGCTCTTTCAAACCAAGGTCCTTAATAACTGTTAATTGTCCTAAGCCTAAAGCTCCACCAACATCCAGCTTTCCCTTCTCGTTTAGAGGAAGTTCCACATAAGGATTTGCAATATATCCCTTAACTTCACCCTTGGCATTTGCTGTAGCAAGAATTTGCTTGGCTGGGCCTTCTCCCTTGAAGCTTACAGTAAGTTTGTCCTCAGGATTCTTAAGCAACAGGCCCATAATTCCTGCGCCTGTTAAAGTTCTGCCCAAAGCCGCTGTTGCCAGTGGACTTGTTCCGTGGATTTTTCTAGCTTCTTCTACCATTTCTGTAGAAATAACTAGATAAACTCTAAATGATCTGCTTTTGTCGATTGCGTTTAAAACTATATTCATAAATTATCTCCCATACTTAGAAAATTATACCATAAATTTCAAACTTTTTACACACAAAAGACACATTTTAGTAGTAAAATAGAGATATATAAAGGAGGTAGAAAATGGAATATAATTTTGATCCTATGACAGGTGAACCCTTAAACAAGGAACCTTCATATTCTATTTGGGAAGGTAATAGCAAAGATAAGAAAGAAGAAGGTGAAGAGGCTAAGCTTTCTCAATCCGCTCAATCCACTCCAGCTGCAGCTTGGAACAATGAGCAAACTCGTTTGGAGGATGAGATTTTAGAAGAAGCCTATGGGGCACCAAAGAAAAAGAAGATAAATAAAAAAGTTTTGCTTATAAGCATTATTGTTGCTGCAGTAGTTATTGTAGGTGGAATCCTAGCTCTTGCTAACGGCGACGATGAAGATGCTAATGAAGCTAATAGCTTTAACTACTCCCTAGAACATGCAACAGGCAGTGAAATGACAATACAAGAAATTGCCGAAAAGAATGCAGATGCGGTTGTTGAAATTACTACTGAAAGCGTTGTAACTGACAGCTGGATGCAACAATATGTAACTGAAGGTGCAGGTTCTGGCGTAATTATTGAAGCTAAGCAAGGCTACATCATCACAAACAATCACGTAATCCAAGACGCTCGTAAAATTACAGTCACTTTGCACAACGGCGATAGCTATCAAGCTTCAGTTGTTGGCGCAGATTCTGTGGGAGACATTGCAGTAATTAAGATTCAAGCTGATGATCTTGTTGCAGCAAGCCTTGGCAATAGCGATGATTTGCAGGTAGGAGATTTGGCCGTTGCAATCGGTAACCCTTTGGGTCAACTTGGCGGAACTGTTACTAGCGGAATCATAAGCGCTTTAAATAGGGAAATCACTATAGACGGAACTAATTTGAACTTGCTTCAAACTGACGCTTCAATTAATCCAGGCAACTCAGGTGGTGGTCTTTTCAATCAATACGGACAATTGGTAGGAATTGTAGATGCCAAGGTTTCAGAAGCCGGCATTGAAGGTTTGAGCTTTGCCATTCCAATTAACAATGCTGCCAAAATCGCAGAGAACCTGATTAAAAACGGTCGTGTTGGGGAAAGAGGACAAGCCGGCATCAAGTACAAAGAGTTGACTATTGCTGAGGCTTTGGAATGTGGCTTCCCTCCATATGGTGGCATTTACATCATGCAAATTGTGGGCAAGCAAGCTAGCGAAGGCGGTTTGCAGATTGGCGACATGCTGTACTATATCGGTAAAGAACAAGTTGAATCCGAAGATCAAGTTCTAAAGCTAATTCAACAACACAAGCCAGGCGAAAAGCTTAAGTTCGTAGTTATCAGAGATAACAAAACTGTAACTTGCACAGTTACTTTGCAATAACAGAAAACCCGCTGAATTCTTTCAGCGGGTTTTTTCTTCCTTAATATTATAGCGTTTCTAATACGCCTTGACTTGATACGTCGTGCTTAACTCTGTCTTTTTCTTCGGCAGCTTTGCCGTCGTTCCACTTATCCATAGTTCCTACAAGGTAGCCTGTGATTCTACGAATTCTTTCAAAGTCCACTGGCTCGAATTTGTAGTCTAGATCTGCGTAATCGCCATCGATTTTAATGTCGATGCTCTCTAGCTTTCTGTTATATTTCTTTTCTAAATACTCAATATATGCTCTTGCTTCTTGTTCTGAAGCGTTTCCTGTAATTAAAACTCCCATAATTTGTGCAACCTCCTTTTCAAAAGCACTATATATAGTATATATCCATTTATTTTTATGTCAAGCTTTTTTATATAATTCTTTTCTTGTAATAAAAAACACAGCGGACTTACCGCTGTGTTCTCATATTAATTAGTCATTTGACATTAATTCGTCATCCCAAATGTATTCTAATTGAACATTTTCAGTATTAGTTAGATATACGATAGTTGCATAGTTGATTGTGAACTTAACAACATCGCCTACCTTTAAATCTCTTGGACATTCTGTAATGTCTAGGATAGTGTGGTCGCTGGATGCTCCTAGAACTTCTAGACCAGGTTCCAATGGAATTAATTCTGCAGTGTCGCCGTAGTCAACCTTACCGATTGCAAGAAGGGCTTTCTTTCTCATGCCCTTGTCAACATATGTTGGCTTGTGACCAAAAGCATCTACAGCTAATTCTCCAACTGGATGTGATGGCTTTTCCTTAACTTCGATGATTTCTGCTTGAAGAACGAAAGTGTCTTGGTATAGGCCAGTGTTTTTGTAGCCATAAAATACTTCGAAGTCTCTTGCAAGAAGTATACCTTCACCGATTCTCAAGTGGTTGATTTCTTTTGGAAGATTGCCATCCATAATTCTCATATATGATGAAGTTGCACCGCCTGAAATGTATTGAAGTTTTCTGCCGATTTTAGCTTCTACCTTGTGAGCTACATCAATTAATTCGTTTAGCTTTTCTGGAGTTGCTGCAACAGAACCGTAGCATCCCAAGTTTGTTCCTACACCGATTAGTTGAAGGTGAGGCATTTCCTTTTCAATCTTAAGGGCAACTTCTGCCATTTCGTCCTTATCCCAGTAGCCTTCTCTTAGGTCTCCCATATCAGCCATTAGAATGATCTTTTGAATTCTGTGTTGTCTTGCAGCTTCTTCTTCTTGAGCTTCAATAACTGTAAGTTCACTGTTTAAAGTAATGTCTGCCCAGCGAACTACGTCTGGAATTTCTGAAAGCATAGGAACTCTTAATAGCATAGTTTCTTCTTTGAAACCAGCGGCTTTAATAGCTTCTAATTGCTCTACTCTTGAAGAAGCGATTTGATTTGCGCCTCCGTTTACAAAAGCTCTTGCTACACCAACAGCACCTGTTGCACCTTTTACTACGCCAGCAACATCTATGCCCAAATCGTGGCAAGTGCCGATAACTTGCTTTGCGTTATGTGTTAAATGTGTTAAATCTACAATTACTTTTGGGTTCTTAATCATATCTTTCTCCTTTATTACTTTACATAAACCTTTGGAAGTCTTTGACCAAAAGCGCATGTAATTTCATTAACGATTGTGCCTGTGCTGTTCGCTATATCTTCAGCAGTGATACTGTTTACACCGTCGCTACCCATAATGATTACTTCATCTCCCAGTTTAACATTTGGAACATCTGTTACATCCACCATGCATTGATCCATGCAAATGTTTCCTGCAAGGTGAGCTTTTACCCCATTAACTATAACTTCTGCATGAGGTGAAAATGGTCTAGGATATCCGTCTGCATAGCCTAGGGACAAAGTGGCAATCTTTGTTGGTTTTGTTGAGATGAACTTTCTGCCGTAGCCTACGGAGAAGCCTTCGTCAACTTCTTTTAAATACACGATGTTTGCTTTTACAGACATTACTGGCTTCAAATCCAATTGACTTCTATCCACTTCCTCGGAAGGGTAAAGTCCGTATAGGATGATTCCAGGTCTGCAAGCGTCGAAGTGTACTTCTGGAATTTCCATGATTGACGCACTGTTTGCCAAAGTGCTGAATCCCAATTCTATGCCTGCTTCTTTAAAAGCGGCTCTAAACTTCTTGTATTTATCAGCTTGTTCATAGGAATAAGTCTTGTCCTTGTGGTCTGCAGTTGACAGGTGAGAAAGCATGCCCTTGATTTTAATGTTTGGCATTGCCTTAATCTTGGAAACGTCTTCAAGAGCAGTTTCAATGTCGTCTGCCCAGTATCCGATACGTCCCATGCCTGTGTCAACTATGATCATGATTTCCACAGTTTTGCCTTGCTTTACTGCTTCATCGCTAATAGCTTTTGCATTTTCACTACGGCATACTACAGGAGTGATATCATATTTTACTATTGTATCTGCATACATGTCTGGGCTTAGGCCAAGAACTATAATGTTTTCCTTTGCTCCTGATTTTCTCAATTCCACAGCTTCAGGAATAGTGGCAACGGCGAAAGTTTTACAGCCGTTTTCGCGGAGAACTTGTGCAACAGGAATTGCTCCGTGTCCGTAAGCGTCTGCTTTTATAATTCCTATTAAACCGCAATCTTTGATTTTAGCTTGAATTTGTTTAATGTTATATTCTAAATTGCTTAGATTAATTTCCGCCCATGCTGGACGAATAGCCTCTTTATACATTCTGTCTCCTATCTGCTTCTCTTACTTGTGTTACACCAAATTCCCATCTTTTCAGCTTCTTTAATTAGGTCTTCCCTGAAATCTGGATGAGCTATGCTGATTAGCATTTCTGCTCTTTCCCAAGTGGTCTTACCCTTCAAGGCTACTGCACCAAATTCAGTTACTATATAGTCTGTGCAAGGTCTTGGTGTTGAGATGATAGATCCTGCAGGAAGTGTAGGTCTAATCAATGAAACAACTTTGCCATCTTTTCGCACTCTTGTTGAAGGAGTGCATAGGAAGCTGTGTCCACCAATGGATTGATATGCTCCCAAAACGAAATCCAGTTGTCCGCCAGTTCCCGATATTTGTCTACCTGCTGCGGCCTCCGATGTTACTTGTCCATAAAGGTCAACGCCTATACATCCGTTTATGGATATAAAGTTTGGTATTTTTGCAATTACATCAACAGAGTTTACGTAGTCTACTGGTGCATTGCAGCAAATTGGGTTGTCATCCAGGAATTCAAACAGTCGTTTTGATCCGCCTGCAAAAGTATATACCAATTTACCTTTATCAACCGGCTTATTACCTGTAAGCTTTCCAGCTTCGAACAGGTCAACATAAGCATCTACTAACATTTCTGAGTGTCCATTAATATTTCTAACGTCGGACTCGTATGCAAGAAGCTTTCCTATATATGCTGGAAGGGATCCGATTCCCAATTGTAAAGTACTGTGAGATTCAATATGTTCTACTACGTGCTTTGCAATTTCCTTGTCAGTTTGAGTAGGTTCCTTTTCAGGAAGCTCTGGCATTGGAGGGTTGGAACTTTCAACTACATAGTCAACGCCATATAAATTCAATTGAGTTTGATGGCCTTGAGCTATTGGCATATTCTCATTGACTTCAACGATAACTGTTTTGGCCGATTTGATTACGCCCCACATATCTGCAACTTGAGGTCCCAAGTTAAAATTACCATGGCTATCCATAGGTGCAACTTCAAACATTGCCACATCCAAATCGTTTCCGTTGTGGAACCATAGGTCTGGCAAGTCGGAGAAGAACATTGGCATGAACCAACATCTGCCTCCTTCATTCATTTCTCTGTCATTTGCACTGAAATGAGGTGAAACAAATCTTACCTGATCATTTGAAGTAGTTCTTTGATATGTTTCAAAAGGCTCCGGTCTCATGGAAATAGTAGTGAATACTGTGATTCCCTTTAGGTCGCCTGCCTCACATCTATCCGCAATTGCTTTATCAATATCATAAATAGAACCCATGCCAAAGCCAAAGTGGACTCTGTCTCCATCCTTAATCTTGGCTGCCGCTTGGGCTGGAGTTATCAACTTCTTTTGATATTCCGCTTGTAAATCACTTGTCCTATACATAATGCTGCCTCCATGTATAAACATATATCTAAACCTATTATATACTCATAGCTTTATATATTCAATATTTCAAGTGGATAAAACTTGCTATTTGACTATATATAATACATGGGGTATAATGTATATCGTAAATATACGATATATGAACAGGAGGCACTATGAGAATTAGAAAATCCATGGATGTGATGGGTCACATGGAAGAAGATGAAATCCTTTTAATCGCAAAGGTTTCAGATGCCCTGTCCCATCCGGCAAGAATTACTTTATTTAGATACATAATGCAAGCCAACAAGAATTTCAAGCCTGTTTGTAATAAGGATTTGGTTGAGAATTTTGACTACGCTCAAGCTACCATTTCCCAACACATGAACAAGCTAATCTATGCTGGTTTGGTTGAAACAAAAAAAGAAAACAAATTTACATATTACTACGCAAATCTTGGTTTGCTTCAGCAATATTCCAATGCAGCCAAGAAATTTGCTATAGTCTAAGGAGGTGTTTTAATGTATACACCAATGGATAAAACTGAATACACTGCATTAAAAAAGCACGATATGGAAGTGGCTTTGGAGAGAGTAATCGCTATTGAGGAGGCGGACAAGAAATACGTTCACTATCCTGACTCTCGTCCAATTATGGACCTTAAGCACATGATGGAATCCAGTGCAGAAAAATACAAGGATCATCCCGCTTTTATGCAAAAATTTGTAAAAGGTGAGCCTTTTAAAGCCATCACCTACAAAGAGGCCATGGATGATATTAACGGACTTGGCACTAGCCTAATAAAGCTTGGCCTACAAGGAAAGCGCATTGCCGTTTGTGGTGAAAACTGCTATTTCTGGGCACTATCCTATTTGGCAGTAACTTGCGGTACAGGCGTTGTGGTTCCTCTTGACAAGGAACTTTCAGAAAAGGAAATTGAGCAACAAGTTGTAGACGCAGAAATTGAAGCTGTGCTTTGCTCCAAAAAATTAGAGCCAAAGTTTATAGCTGTTCGTGAAAAGCACCCTGAACTAAAGGTAATCATAAACTTTACTAAGGAAAATAGTGACGAGATTTCTTACTCTCAGACTGCCCTTGTAAATGAAGGCAAGGCTTTAATAGAAGAAGGAGACAGATCATATTTAGATGCACAGGTTCTTAGAGATGAGCTGGGAGTTTTGCTTTTCACTTCTGGAACTACTGGAATTTCCAAGGGAGTTATGCTTTCTCAGGGAAATATAGTGGAAGATTTGATGGCTTCTCCTACAGTTTTGGAGGTAACCGATCACGACATTTTCTTCAGCGTACTTCCTCTTCATCACACTTATGCCTGCACTTGCGACTTCTTGATGCCTCTATACAAGGGTGCATGTATCGCATATTGCCAAGGACTTAAGTACATTCAAAAAGATATGGCAGAAGTAAAGCCTACTTTCTTCCTTTCAGTACCTCTAATTCTGGAGATGCTTTATAAAAAGATTTGGAAGAATATTAGAGCTCAGGGCAAGGAAGATAAAATTAACAAGGCTCTTAAAATATGCCGTACAGCTTCCAAGCTGGGAATTCATCTTGAAAAGAAATTCTTCAAGGATATCCACAATGTTTTTGGTGGAAGAATGCACGTCCTTATCGTTGGAGGCGCAGCAATAAATCCAGATATTCTTAAATTCTTTAGAGAGGTTGGAATCCTTGCTTTACAAGGCTACGGCCTTACTGAATGTGCACCAATGGGTGCTCTAAGTCCTGACTGGGCTCCAAAGGATGCTTCTGTAGGAAGAAAATTCCCAGGCACTGATATTAAAATCGACAATCCAGGTCCTGACGGCATTGGAGAAATCCTTCTAAAGGGCGGAAATGTAATGCTTGGTTACTACAAGAATCCTGAAGCTACAGCTGAGGTTATAAAAGACGGTTGGTATTACACTGGCGACCTTGGATATTTAGATTCTGAAGACTACTTGTTCATAACTGGAAGAAAGAAGAATGTAATCATCACTAAGAATGGTAAGAATGTTTTCCCTGAAGAATTGGAATACTATTTGAGCAATGTTCCATATGTTGCAGAATCAATGGTTTGGGGAGACAGCGCCAAGGACGGTGAAGATATTACCATTGTAGCTTCCATCTATCCAGACTCTGAAGAGGTGGCTTTAAAGCTTGGCAAGGATTATGAAAAAGCAGATGTTGAAAAACTTCTGTGGGAAGAAGTTGACAAAATCAATGCTGAAAATCCTTTCTTTAAGAAAATTAAGCGAATCATCGTTCGTGATAAGGAATTGGACAAGAACTATTCTAATAAGGTAAAGCGCTATAGCGAAGAGAATAGGAGGGGATAATATGAGATTTGAAGATAAAATAAAAAAGATTAAGCTTTCGCCAAAGAAGTGGAAGGAGACTAAGAATTTAGACAGCCTCTATGATTCCGATTTCTTTGGAAAAGCTGAAAATATTGAACAATATTTAGAAAAAACTAGAAAGGGCAAGGAATGCTATCCTCACACTGACTTTAAGACAGTACGAGAAATATTCCTATATGCTACTGAAAAGTATAAGGACAATGTGCTTTTCCTAGAAAAGTATAATAAAAAAGCTCCTTTTACAGAGATCAGCTACGGCCAATTTGCTGAGGATGTTCTTAGCTTTGGGGAAGGCCTTTCAAGAAGTCTAAAATTGAAGGGTGAAAAAGTTCTGATCATAGGCGAAACTACTTATCAATGGTATGTATCCTATATGGCTTTGCTATGTGGAGCTGGAATCGCAGTTCCCGTTGACAAGGAGCTTCCTGATAACGAATTGGAAATGCTAATCAACAGAAGCGATGTGCGCGGAGTCATCTTCACTCCAAAAAAGAAGAAATCAGTTCACCACGTTGCCAAAAACTGTCCAAATGTTAAGTACTTCATAGAAATGTACTCAAGCGATCACGATGAAGACGGTTTTGTAGGTTTCGACTTTGTGAAGAACGATGGTTCTTTCCTTCGTGATATTAGTGAGCCTATACTATTATCAGAAGAAATAGATCCAGATGCTTTCGCTCTATTAATATTCACAAGCGGAACAACTTCAAACTCTAAGGGCGTTATGATTTCCAATAGCAATTTGGCATATAACGTAAACGCTATTACTGCTTTTGTAGACTTACACCCTGACGACAGATTGCTTTCCGTATTGCCACTCCATCACACTTACGAATCAACTGTAGGTTTCATATATCCAATGGCAATGGGAGCATCGGTTACAATTTGCCAAGGCCTGCGCTACATTGTAAGCGACATGGAAGAAACTTCACCAACTTCTATTATTGCCGTACCAGTTTTAATAGAAGCTTTGTATAAGAAGATAAATAAAGCCATTGAAAAGTCTGGAAAAGCTGGCACAATTAAATCAGCAATCAGCTTTACTAACGGACTTAAAGCTATGGGCATCAACGTGAAGCGTAAAGTCTTCCAAGACATCTACGATAATTTCGGTGGCAGACTAAGAATATTCGTATCTGCCGCTGCACCAATTGATCCTACCGTTGGTAAATGGCTTGAAGATATTGGTATGACATTCTTGCAAGGCTACGGTCTTACAGAAACTGCTCCAATTGCAGCGCTTACTCCTGATTTTGACAGAAGAGTGGGCTCCGCTGGTATGCCTGTATGGTGTGATGAGATTAAAATCAACGATGCCAATGACAAGGGCGAAGGAGAAATTTGGATTAAGGGTAAGACTGTAATGCTAGGCTACTTCGAAGATGAAGAGGCAACAGCAGAGGTCTTAAACGATGGCTGGTTCAATTCAGGAGATTTAGGATACATCGACAAGGATGGCTTCCTATACATTACCGGCAGAAGCAAGAACGTTATCGTTACTCAAAACGGTAAGAACATCTACCCTGAAGAGCTTGAAGCTCTATTAAACCAAAAGGATGAAATTCTTGAATGTATGGTTTACGGCAAAGAAGTTCCAAAGGAAAAGGAATTGGTTGTTACTGTAAGACTTATTCCAGATTACAAGGCTATTGAAGAGAAATACCAAGTTTCCGAGGAAGAGCTTAATGAAGAAGAACTGGAAAAGATCTTGTGGAAAGCTATCAAAGAAGTCAACAGCAATTTGACAAACTACAAGACTGTAAAGCGCATGGAAATCAAGCATGGTCCTTTTGAAAAGACAACAACTATGAAAATCAAGCGTTTTGCAGAATTGCAAAAAGAAGAATACTAAACTAAAGGGTGCCTCAAAGGCACCCTTTTGCATAGAAAAAGCGAGGAAGATTTCTTCTCCCTCGCATTTTTAATATTAGTCTGTAAGCGTCCCTCTACAAGTGTCCGACTATTTGTCGTAACCAAAACCAACCTTGTCTTGAACTCTCTTAAGTACAGGTTCTGCTATTGCTCTCGCTCTCTTAGCTCCATCTTCAAGAATTTCAATTAGCTCATCGGAATGTCTAATCTCTTCATATCTTTCACGAATTGGTGCAAGTGCATCTTGAACTATTACAACTAAGTCCTTCTTGAAGTCGCCATAGCCGTGACCTTCATATTTCTTTTCAATCTCATCAAATGACATATCTGTAAAAGCTGCATAAATAGTCATTAGATTGCTGATGCCTGGCTTGTTTTCTATGTCGAATTTTACCACGCCATCGGAATCTGTAGTTGCTTTCATGATAGCCTTCTTGATTTTGTTTGGTTCATCCAGCAATGAAATTCTGCTAAGCTCGTTTGTTGCGCTCTTGCTCATCTTGCTAGTTGGATCATCCAAAGCCATAATTCTAGCGCCCGCTTTCATAAATCTTCCATCAGGAACTACGAAGCAGTCGTCGCCATATTTGAAGTTCATTCTTTGAGCGATGTCTCTTGTTAATTCAATGTGTTGTTTTTGGTCATTTCCAACAGGCACGATTTCAGCATCGTAAAGCAAAATGTCCGCAGCCATTAGTGTAGGATATACTAACAGGCCTGTTCCAACGGATTCTTTTCCGCCGCTTTTTGCTTTAAACTGAGTCATTCTAAATAATTCGCCTGTGGAAGTGTTGCAAGTGCAAATCCATCCCAACTCAGCATGACCTGAAACCTGTGATTGTACAAATACAATGGATTTCTTAGGGTCAATACCTATTGCCAAATATAGAGCTGCTACATCTAAAACATGTTCTCTTAATTCCTTAGGATCTTGAGGAACTGTAATCGCATGCTCATCTACGATGCAGTAAATGCACTCTTCTTGGTCTTGAAGCTCCACAAATTGTTTTAAGGCTCCAAGGTAGTTGCCAAGGTGAATGTTTCCTGTTGGTTGTACTCCTGAAAAAACTCTTGCCATTCTTTTCTCCTATCTTAGTCCATAATACATTTTAGCGTATTCAAGCAATACTGTGCTCTTCTCGTAACGCTCCATGGCGTTTTCGCCACCTAGCATTATAGATAGTAATATGTTTTCTTTACCTTTAATTCTTACTTTTAAAGCAGCAACTAAGGCAGTGCCCGCTCTAAAAGTTGTGCCTGTCTTAAGGCCTATGCAGTTATTGTAATTGTATAGCAATTGGTTTGTGTTTTCTGCAAAAGCGGAAAGACTTAACAGTTTTTTAGTCTTTGTAGAAGTAATCTTAGTTACCTCTTTGTAATAATTGTCTAACAGATATTTTGAAAGCTTGTAAAGCTCACGAGCAGACATCATGTTTTGTTGCTTGGAAGTAATTTGATGTCTGTCAAACATTGGCAGACCGTGTGGGTTGAAGAAGCGAGCGTTTTCAAAGCCCAATTCCTTGGCTCTTTCATTCATTCTCTTTACAAAAGCCTCTTCACTTCCAGAAATGATTTGCGCTATGAAAGTTCCGCACTCGTTTGCAGAGTTTAACATGAAAGCGTAAAGGATATCTTCCACTGTCATCTTGACGCCTAAGCCCATATACTCTCCAAAAATTCCATCCTCATTAGTGGCACAATCCACTACTTCTTGAGTAACTGCAAACTCGTCTTTGTACTTAATCTTTCCTTCCTTGATTGCTTCCAAAGCAAGAAGCAAGGTCATAAGCTTGCTTGTGCTTGCCAATTGTGTTTGAACATCGGCATTTCTCTCAAATAGTACTTCATCTGTAGTAAGATTTGCCAGAAAAGCACTGTGGATATAGTCAAAATATCCATTTTCCTTTATAAGATCCATGTCGATAACAAAGTTTTCTTTGGTATTAATAATTAATTCTTCTATATCGCCGTAGTCGATTTTAATATCAAAATACAAACCGATGTCAACCAGCTTCATGAATATATCATAAGTTCCAGGTCTGCGGTAATATCTGAAACGAACTTCTCTGCCGTCCATATATGTTTTATCCATGGATAGAGCAACGAAGTGATCGTTCTCAGTTTCAAATGGGAAGTTTTCGTCCCCTTCTACCAAATACTTCTTACCCTTTTCCAAAAAGAAAGTGTCTTCGTATCTGTTATATACAATATTGAAACATTTATCTGTTTCATCAACGGCGGCAGCCAAATCCCAAAGGGAAATATACACATTGTTTTCATAGGATCCGTGATAGCCCTTTACGATTAGTGGCTCCCTGTCGTCTACTTTTACTTTAAAGTTTATTTGTCTTACCTGATCCCCATCTTCGTGGATGGATCCGTTTGGCATTAACATCTGTTTGTCCTTTCTATATCAAGCTTAGTTGTTCATTTTCAGTATTTTCTTTTTTAGGTGTTTCATCTATGTCTTGATCTAGCTCGTCATCTCTGATGGCTTTTGCCATTGAAATGATTTCAGTGTTTTCGTCAACCTTCATAATGTGAACGCCTTGAGTTGTTCTTCCCAGTTGTGATACATCCTTTGCCTTGATTCTGATGATAACTCCATTTGAGTTGATTAACAGAATATCATCTTCCTTGTCAACAACGATGGCACCAACTAATTCACCGGTTTTGTCGAACTTGCTCTTATCGTAAGTCAATACGCCCTTACCGCCACGAACTTGAACCTTGTAATCCTTGGCCTTAGTTCTCTTACCGAAGCCCTTCTTTGTTGCAACAAATAGTTCTTGGTTTTGTTCAACTAATTCCATGGATACAACTTCATCGTCCTTATCCAGATTAATAGCTCTAACGCCTCCAGCGATTCTGCCCATTTGACGAACGTCCTCTTCGGAGAAGCAGATGCACTTACCCTTTCTAGTTACGATGATTACATTGCTTGTTCCTGAAGTTTGCTTGATGCCGATTAATTCATCGCCGTCCTTTAACTTCATGGCAATTAGGCCTGTCTTTCTATTTGTGTCGAAATCTGACATTGCCATCTTCTTAATTGTTCCCAGTTTTGTAACTGCGATTAAGAAGTCTGAATCCTTGAATTCAGTTACTGGCATTACTGCAGTAATTCTTTCGTGTTGCATTAGGTTAAGGAAATTAATTGCAGGGATTCCCTTTGATTGACGTGAACCTTCTGGAACCTCGTAAGCCTTAATTCTATGAACCTTACCTGTATTAGTGAAGAATAACAGATAATCATGAGTCGAAGTCATAATCAAATCCTTTACGAAATCGTTTTCACGAGTTGTTATTCCTTGAATACCCTTGCCTCCACGCTTTTGTGATTTGTATGTATCAGCAGGTACTCTCTTGATGTAGCCTAAGTGAGTTAGAGTAATTGCAACTTGTTCATTTGCAACTAAATCTTCCTCTTCAATTTCATCTTGAGCAGGAGCGATCTTAGTTCTTCTTTCGTCTCCCCACTTCTTCTTGATTTCCAAAAGCTCATCCTTGATTACACCCATAATCTTCTTTTCATCTGCAAGAAGTGATTTGTAGTATGCAATCTTCTTTAACAATTCATCGTATTCGTTTTGAATCTTTTCTCTTTCCAAGCCTTGTAATCTAGCAAGTCTCATATCTAGAATTGCTTGAGCTTGAACATCGCTAAGATTAAACTTTTCCATTAGCTTAAGCTTGGCATCGTTATATGATTCACGAATAGTTTTGATGATTGCATCAATATTATCAAGAGCGATTAGTAAGCCCTCTAATATGTGTGCTCTAGCTTCAGCTTTCTTTAAATCAAATTGAGTTCTACGAGTGATTACATCCTTTTGATGCTTTAGATATTCTTCTAATATCTCGTATAGGTTAAGCATCTTAGGAACTCCATCAACAAGAGCAATCATAATCATGCTGAAGTTGTCTTGCAGTTGAGTATGCTTGTATAATCGGTTAAGTACGATTTGAGGATTTGCATCCTTTTTAAGCTCAATGATTATACGCATTCCCTCTCTGGAAGAGTGATCAACGATATTGGAAATTCCTTCAACCTTCTTGTCGTTTACAAGTTCAGCCATCTTTTCAATTAGCCTTGCCTTGTTAACCATGTATGGAATTTCTGTGATTACGATTTGGTGCTTGCCACGGTTAGTTTCTTCAATTTCACAATTTGATCTTACAGTTACCTTGCCTTGGCCAGTCTTGTATGCTTCAATGAAACCTGCTTTTCCTAAAATAGTTGCACCTGTTGGGAAGTCTGGTCCCTTAATGTGCTTTAGCAGGTCATCAATAGTACAGTTTTCGTTGTCGATCATTTCCACGCAGGCATCAATAGTTTCACAAATATTGTGTGGTGGAATTGATGTTGCCATACCTACGGCGATACCGTTTGAACCGTTGATTAATAGGTTAGGAACTCTTGAAGGTAATACTACAGGTTCCTCTTCTTCCCCATCATAGTTTGGCATGAAGTCAACTGTCTCTTTGTCGATATCTCTAATCATTTCCAGTGAGAATGGGGACATTCTCGCTTCAGTATAACGAGCAGCGGCTGCTCCGTCACCGTCAATGGAACCAAAGTTTCCGTGTCCATCTACAAGCAAATATCTCATTGAGAAATCTTGAGCAAGTCTTACCATGGCATCGTAAATTGAGCTGTCACCATGTGGATGGTATTTACCCATTACTTCACCGGTAATACGAGCGGACTTCTTGTGAGGCTTGTCAGGAGTTACACCTAATTGGTCCATTCCGTATAGTATTCTTCTATGTACTGGTTTTAATCCGTCTCTAACATCTGGAAGAGCACGGCCAACAAGTACGCTCATAGCATATTCAATATATGACTTTTGCATTTCGTCATTTATTTCATGCTGAATCATTTTGTTGTCTTCAACTAAATTAGCCATTTCTCCTCCTTATTATATGTCTAAGTTTGTAACGTATTTAGCGTTTTCTTCGATGAAAGCTTTTCTAGGAGGTACCTTGTCTCCCATTAGAACTGTAAATGTTTCATCAGCTTCTGCAGTATCTTCCAAAGTGATTTGTACCAAAGTACGCTTGTTGTAATCCATAGTAGTTTCCCAAAGTTGAGTAAAGTCCATTTCTCCTAAACCCTTATATCTTTGGATTTCAACCTTGCCACCCTTTTCTTCGGAAAGTTGTGCAAGTAATCTTTCTTGCTCTGCATCTGTGTAAGTGTACCATTCCTCTTTTCCACGTTTTACTCTAAATAGTGGAGGTTGAGCTGCGTATACGTAGCCGCCTTCGATTAAAGGTCTCATGAATCTGTAGAAGAATGTTAATAACAGTGTTCTAATATGAGCACCGTCAACGTCGGCATCGGTCATGATGATGATCTTGTGATATCTTAGTTTATCAATATTAAAGTCATCGCCTATACCACAGCCAAAAGCGGTAATCATATTCTTAATTTCTTCTGAGTTTAATATCTTGTCAAGTCTAGCTTTTTCAACGTTTAAGATCTTACCTCTCAAAGGAAGAACTGCTTGACGAATTCTGTCTCTGCCTTGCTTTGCTGAACCGCCGGCTGAGTCACCTTCGACCAAGAAGATTTCTGATAAAGCTGGATCCTTTTCGGAACAATCTGCTAGCTTACCAGGAAGTGCAATCTTGTCCAAAGCGCCCTTTCTACGAGTTAGGTCTCTAGCCTTTCTTGCAGCTTCTCTAGCACGAGCCGCTTTCAGACATTTGTCTATAATCGCACGGCCTGCTTTTGGATTTTGTTCTAAGAAAGCCATCAAATTATCTGAAGTAATCTTATCTACAAAACCTCTAACCTCAGGATTACCAAGCTTAGTCTTAGTTTGTCCTTCGAATTCTGGCTCTGCAATCTTAACGGATACAACAGCTGTTAGACCTTCACGAACATCATCTCCTGATAAAGTTCCGTCGCTGTCCTTGATCAGCTTAGCCTTTTTACCGTAATCGTTAATGATTCTTGTTAAAGCAGTCTTGAAGCCGACTTCATGCATACCACCTTCAGTAGTATTAATATTATTTGCATATGATACTACCAATTCGCTGTAGCTAGTTGTGTATTGCATAGCAACTTCTAGCTCCATGCCGTCTTTTGTTACTTCAAAGTAAATTACGTCATCTTGGATTGGGTCCTTATCCTTGTTTTGGAACTTAACCATTTCCTTGATTCCGCCATCATATTGGAAAACTTCCTTCTTTTTCTTTCCAGCTCTTTCATCGCTTAAAGTGATTTTAAGACCCTTGTTTAAGAAGGCCATTTCTCTAATTCTGTGTTGTAAAGTGTTGTAGTTATATTCAATTGTCTCAGTGAAAATGTCTGGATCTGGCCAGAAGATGGAAGTTGAACCTGTCTTGCGTGATTCTCCTATTATCTCCAGTTTGCTTACAGTCTTACCCTTTGCATATTCCTGTCTATAGATTTTTCCATTTCTGGAAACTTCTACAACCATTTTTGTGGAAAGAGCGTTAACAACTGAGGCACCTACACCGTGAAGACCTCCAGATACCTTGTATCCTCCTCCACCGAACTTACCGCCTGCGTGCAATACTGTGTGAATTACTTCTACAGCGGGAATACCCATCTTTGGATGAATGTCGATAGGCATACCACGACCGTTATCCTCTACCTTAATTGAATTATCAGCTTGAATTGTAACTTTGATCTCTGTACAGAATCCTGCTAAAGCTTCGTCTACTGAGTTATCAACTACTTCGTATACCAAGTGGTGTAGACCTCTTACACCAGTACTACCGATGTACATGCCTGGTCTTTTACGAACAGCCTCTAATCCTTCCAATACCTGAATTTCACCGGCATTGTATTCCTGAATTTTTTTAGAATCAGCCATTTTGTCTCCTTTTCATTTATATGAAAATATTTTTATATAAGCGTTTATTTAGTATATGAAGGAACACTCCTACACAATACATAGTTATTCTAGCACAAAAAACAAAAAATTACAAGAAGGATTAAAAAAGCCTTTTTATTAAAAAAGTCGCTTAAAACGGAAATTTAAGCGACAAAATTATAAAATTTATTGGATTTCTACCTGTCCCTGGGAGATTTTATATACTTTTTCCCTATTTATGCCCTTCAAGATATCAATTTTTATGTCGGTTGTAGTTATAAACAATTGTACATCTTCCAAGGTTTTGATTAGGTATTCTTGTCTTTCATCATCCAGCTCGCTTAGAACATCATCCAATAGAAGTATAGGTTCCTCATCCTTTTCCTCTTTGATTAATTCTATCTCAGCAAGCTTTAGAGACAGTGCGCTGGTTCTCTGTTGACCTTGAGAACCGAACTTTCTTACATTTACATCATTAATATAGAATTTGATATCATCTTTTTGAGGACCTCTAGTAGTAGTCCTGTTTCTAAGATCACTTTCCAAAGAAGCTTTTAAAGTATTATAGAACTCCTGCTCCTGCTCCTTAATATCTTCTATATATTTAATATTGGGATCATAGGAAATTACCAGATTTTCCTTATTATTAGTAATTCCTAAGTGTATTTTTGCACTTATGGCTTTAATCTTATCCACAAACTCTTTCCGTTGGTGAATTAAACGGCTGCCATATTTAGCTAATTGAAGGTCCCAAACATCCAAAAGCTCCTTATCAATCTTATCCTCTTTCAAATAATTGTTCCTTTGAACCATAATCTTCTTGAAATCCGAAAGATTGCTATAGTATGAAGGCTTTATTTGACAAAGTTCTCTATCTATAAACTTTCTTCTCTTCTCTGGCTCTTCTTTTACAATCTTAAGATCCTCAGGAGAGAATATTACTATATATATATTATCCAAAAGCTCAGAAATCTTTGTTATTTTTACTCCATTGATTTTTGCAGCCTTCTTTTTATCCTTGGAAATATATAGCTCAATATCATTTTCTTCATCATCTTTCACATAAGTAATGTTAAGACGGGTGAAGTCCTCGCCGAATTTTATTAATTCGCTGTCTATGTTTGTTCTAAAGCTTTTAAAGAAAGAGCCCAAATAAATGGACTCTATAAGATTAGTCTTGCCTTGGGCATTTGACCCTATCAAAATATTTACTTTTTCATCGAAATCCAAATCTAAATTTGAATAATTTCGGTAATTCTCTAAATAAATATTCTTTATATACATTTAAATTAACTGTTTAATCTTACTGGTAATATTAGATATTCGTATTGATTTCCTTCAATAGGCTTAATCATGCATGGCTTGTTGTGATATTCATCACTAGTCATTTCGATTAGAATTTCATCTTCTTCTAATACCTTCAAAACATCGATAATGTATTTTGAGTTTAAGCCGATTTCAATATCCTCTCCTTCTTTGTGGATAAACATCTTTTCTTCAGATCTACCCTCTTCAGAATTTGAATTGATCTTAAGACAATCATCTGTAATTGTCATTTTAATCAACTTGTTATTTCCATCCTTTGAGAAAATGCTTGCTCTTTCAACATTTTCCAAAAGTTCTTTTCTATTAATAATAATGCTTACATTGTTGTTTGTAGGTAAAATAGCTTTGTAATTAATAAATTGTCCATCTAATAAATTAACAGCTACCTTTGTTTCACCTAGTACAAATACTGCTTTCTTATTTGAAATGTAAAGTACAACTTCATAATCATCATCCATAGTTTCTGTAATGATTTTATTTACTTCATTTAAAATCTTTGCAGGAATGATTATTGATTGTTCATTTTCATAGGATAGATTTTCTCTAGTTACTGCCATTCTTGGATTATCTAAAGCTACCATGTTTAATGAATCATTTAATAATTCAATTAAAACACCTGTGATTATTCCCTTGCTTTCATCCACGCTAGCACTAAATGAAGTTCTCTTGATCATCTTGCTGATGATATCTTTTTCAAAGCTAACTTTTTCAGCGCTTTCATTATCAATATTGAAGATAGGGAATTCTTCTGAAGGCATTCCTATTACATTATAATTACTGTTGTTTGAAATAATGTTTACATTATCTCCCTTTGCTTCAATTGTAATTTCTGAGAAAATAGGAAGCTTTCTAATAATATCTGTAAATAATCTAGCATCTACTACTACACTTCCCTTTTCAGTATTGTCTACATTAAGCTTAGTTTCAATGCTTAAATAATAATCTGTTGCTGATAGCTTTAAAGTATTTCCTTCAACTTCAAGAAGAATACCTTTCATAATAGGTAATGTTGTTCTATTTGTAACAGCTTTTGAAACTATTGTTAAAGCTTTTGCTAAACTTTGTTGATTTGATGTAAATTTCATTTTTAACTCCTCAAAATTCTATTTTATTTATAATATATTAGATATTAGTATTAGTAGGGGTTGTGGATAATATGGAAAACTCCAATTTTCTTTGAAATATCATTATTTTTTATCCACATTGATTAAGGAAAATTATTGTAATTTTCAATAGGATATTTTTATTGATTAATTTAATATTTTTTCCTTTAATTTATTTATCTCTTCAGCTGTATTTTTGTTATTAATTATTTCAGAATTAATCTTTTCATAGGAATGAATTACAGTTGAATAGTGTTTATCACCGAAGATTTTACCTATGTTTTCAAAGGATAAATCTGTTAAATTCCTACATAGATACATGGCGATTTGTCTAGGGATTGCAATATTTGCAGTTCTCTTACTTGAATCGATATCTGCTATTTTAATATTGTATTCCTTACAAACAATCTTTTTGATTTTCTCAGGAGTGATACTCTTATCACCTACGATCATAATATCCTTTAATATTCTTTTTGCAAAATCAACAGTAATAGCTTCGTTCATCATGGCTGCGAAACCACATACTCTTGAGAAAGCTCCTTCCAATTCTCTAATATTATTAGGAATCTTTTCTGCGATATTGCAAATAACATTATAGATTTCATCGTTTACTTCTATTTCTTCAAGTTCTGCCTTTTTAAGTAGAATAGCAATTCTTGTTTCATAATCAGCAGGTTGAATATCAGCTACCAAATTCCATGCAAGTCTAGTTCTAAGTCTTTCATCTAAACCTGTTAACTTTGCAGGAGGTCTATCACTGGAAATAATAATTTGCTTTCCTTGATCAATTAAAGTGTTGAAAGTGTTAAAGAATTCCTCTTGGAAACTATCCTTTCCCTCCAAGAATTGAATATCGTCAATTAACAATACGTCCAGATTTCTGTACTTCTTTTGGAAGCTTGACATAGTTGAAGAGGATAAAGCTTTAATAAATTCATTACCAAAACCTTCTGTAGTAATATACATAACATTTAAGTCAGGCTTATTGTCTAAAATATATATTCCTATAGCATTCATTAAATGTGTTTTACCTAAACCAGAACCTCCATATAGTAATAAAGGATTATATGTTTCACCTGGAGCATCGGCTACTGCAACGGATGCTGCTTGGGCAAATTTATTACACTCACCTACTACGAAATTATCGAAAGTGTATTTTGGATTGAAGATCTTTGCGATTTCTGAGTTCTTCTTTGGAGACTTTTGGATAGGTTTTTCCACAGCCTTGTTTTTACACTCATCTTCATTCTTGATTACAATTCTATAGTTGATATTTGCAACATTTTTGAATGAGTTCTCAATTTGCTCGATCCATCTTTCCTTTACTATATTAGTAATAAATCCTGTTTTATCACCTTCAATATAGCAATATATAATATTTACTTGTTCATCAATGTCATAAATTCTAAGAGGTTTTATGAAAGTATCAAAAGATGTTTCTGTCATAAAATTCTTAATACTCTCAAAGAATTTACTTAATAGTTTTTCCTTGTTAATCATATTTTTTCCTCAATATTCATAAGTAATATATATAATAAAGCAAAAATTCAAATTTAACAAGTAAAATTTTGAAACTTATTCACATAATTATCCATATGTGAATAATTTCTATGTGATTTACTGTGGAAAAGAGAAAACTTGTACAAATACAAGTAAAATACTAATTTTTTGGTTGACATAAAAGGGGTATTTACAGTATAATTATTTGGTATATTTATGCTAATTGAAATTTAGATAGCATAGAACATAAGAATCATAATATTACATAGAGATATAGGAGGAAAAAATGAAACAAACTTATCAACCAAAAACAAGACAAAGAGCCAAAGAACATGGTTTTAGAAAGAGAATGGCCACTAAGAATGGCAGAAATGTTTTAAAGAGAAGAAGAGCTAGAGGTAGAAAGAGACTATCAGCTTAATAGGACATGTTAAAAAGAGAAGTATTGCGTGGGAATTCTAATTTCAGCGCCGTATATAACAAGGGGAAAAGCTTTGGAACAAAGTATGTAGTACTTTTCCTAAAGCCTAACAATTTAACATATTCCCGCTTTGCTTATATAGCTAGCAAGAAGGTTGGAAATTCTGTAAAAAGAAAGAGAGCTGTAAGATTGATGAGGGAGAGCTACAGGCTAAGCCCTTTGAAAATCAAGGAAGGATACGATGTGATCTTCATGGCTCGCAACACAATTGACGGCTGTAAATTAGAAGATGTAAAGAAATCAGTAGAAATTTCTTTAAAGAAATCGAAGGCGATTAGTAATGGAGAAGTTTAAGGAAGTAATAAGAAAAATATTTTTATTACCAGTTAGAGGATATCAGAAATTTATATCCCCCCTTTTCCCTGCGACTTGCAGATTTTATCCCACATGCTCTGAATATTTTGTACAAGCAGTTAAGAAGTACGGAGTATTTAAGGGTAGTTATCTAGGAATTAAAAGAATTTTAAAGTGTAACCCTTGGTCTAAGGACTGCGGTTACGATCCTTTAAAGTAATGGAGGAACATATTTAATGAGTTGGTTAGGATTTATTGCAACACCACTAGGTTATGTATTAAAGTTTTTATACAATATTATAGGTGTCTACGGCTTAAGTATTGTAGCTTTAACTTTAATTGTTAAGTTATGCTTATATCCATTATATAAAAAGCAAATCATGTCAACTGCTAATATGGCTAGCATTCAACCTAAGATGCAAGCTCTTCAAAAGAAGTATGCAAACGACAAAAACAAACTTAACGAGGAAATGTCAAAGCTATACAAAGAAGAAGGATATAGCCCATTGGGTGGATGCCTTCCTATGATAGTACAAACTATTATTATCATGGGACTTTTTGCTTTGTTAAGACAACCAATGTCATTCATGGATGACAATATGCTATATGCAATACATGAAAACTTCTTATGGATACTAGATTTGAGTCAACCGGATCACTGGATTCTTCCAATTGCTGCTGCTGTTGCAACATTCATTTCAACAACAGTTTCAATGAAGACTCAACCACAACAAGGACAAGGAAAAGCTATGGGACTTGTAATGAGATACTTCTTCCCTGTCATGATTTTGTGGATGGCTAGATCATACCCATCTGGTCTTGCAATTTACTGGTTTATCAGCCAAGTAATTCAAATTTTCTACAATTTGCATTTCAACAGATTGAGAAAGAAAATGGCGGAAGATTATTAATAAGAAGGAGAATGTATGGACTTTACTGAAAAGTGGGGCGACTCTGTAGAAAGTGCTACACAGCTCGCTTTAGAAGAATTACAGCTTTCAGCTGACCAGGTTGAAGTTACTGTACTTGAAGAGCCTTCAAAGGGTTTCTTTGGTATAGGTTCAAAGCTTGCCAAGGTTAGAGTTGAAAAGAAGAAAGAAGAGAAAAAGCCTGTACAAGAAGCTAAGGAAGTAGAAACTGTAAAAGCGGAGCCTGTAAAGGAAGAAGCTAGTGTATTAGATACTAATGATGTAATTACAAAGATTTTAGCTGAAGATATTAACTACGAAGAATTAGAAGAATGTACAGAACATGCAGGATTAACTTTTGTAAAGGAAATGACTGCAGAAATGAAGCTTGACGTAGAAGTCAAGGCAAGAAAGAATGATAAATACCTGCTAATCGATATAGATGGCAAGGATTCAGGAACAATTATTGGTAAGAGAGGTCAAACTCTTGATGCTATTCAATATTTAACTAGTTTGGTAGTCAACAAGGACGAAGAAGAACATGTTAGAGTAATTGTAGACTCCGAACACTATAGAGCTAAGAGAGAAAAGACTTTGGAAAATTTAGCTAACAGATTGGCTGACAAGGTTCTTAAGAACAACAGACCAGTTAAGCTTGAACCAATGAATCCTTACGAAAGAAAGGTTATTCATTCAACACTTCAAAAGAATGAAAAGGTTACTACAAGAAGTGAGGGTCAAGATCCTTATAGAAGGGTTATTATAGAAAAAGTTAAATAATTAGTAGCCCATAAGGGCTACTTTTTATTACTAAAGGAATAATTATGAGTGATACAATCGCTGCAATTTCAACAGCATACGGAGAAGGTGGAGTAAGCATTATTAGAATTTCCGGGGATGATGCCCTGGCAGTTTTAAAGCGCGTTTTCAAAGGTAGCAGAGAATTCAAAGACAGATTCATGAACTATGGTCATGTTATTGATCCTAAGGACGGTTCAGTTATTGATGAAGTTTTGGCCTGCTATATGAAAGCTCCTAAAACCTATACTCGTGAAGATGTGGTAGAGATTAATTGCCACGGTTCTTTGGTTTCCCAAAGAAAAGCTTTGGAAGTCGTACTGGAAAATGGTGCTAGACTTGCTGAACCTGGTGAATTTACAAAGCGTGCCTTTTTAAACGGCCGTTTGGATTTATCTCAGGCTGAAGCGGTAATCGACTTGATTCATGCCAAGGGAGATGCCAGCTTTAATCTGGCCATGGCTCAATTAGAGGGCAATTTTTCCAAGAACATTTCAAATTTAAGGAAAAAGCTGATGGATTCTCTGGTTGATATCACTGTAAATATTGATTATCCCGACGAGGATATTGAGGAACTAACATATTCCAAGCTTATTTCTGCTTTGGAAGAAGTTAAAGAAGATATTGATAAGCTGATCAAATCCTCACAGACAGGAAAGATGTTGAAGGATGGCTTAAAGCTTGCCATTGTAGGTAAGCCAAATGTTGGAAAATCAACACTTATGAATGCTTTGCTTAACGAAGCTAGAGCCATAGTAACAAACATTCCTGGTACAACTCGTGACACCATTTCCGAAGATTTGTCATTGGAAGGAATTCCAATTCGTTTGACAGATACTGCGGGAATACGAGACACAGAGGATATAATTGAAAAAATAGGTATAGATAAGAGTCGCGAAGCTATCAAAGAGGCAGACTTAGTAGTATTTATGCTGGATGGAAGTCGCCCATTAGATCAAGAAGATGAAAAACTATTGGAATTGGTTAAGGGCAAAAAGCTGATAGTTTTGCTTAACAAGAGCGATCAAGGCGTAGCGGTATCCCATGTAGATTGTGATGCCATGAGCATAATCAAAACTTCTTTGGTAGATGGACAAAATTTAATTGGCCTTGAAGAATTAAAGGAAAAGCTAAAGGATTTAGTTTACGATGGCAAGGTCAATATTAATCAAAGTGAAATCATTACAAATCTTAGACATAAGGAATTATTAGAGGCTGCAAACAAAGCTATAGGCGATTCACTTGTGGCAGCACAAATGGGCGAAGCCCTTGAAATCATTGAGATTGACGTTAATGAAGCTTATGTGGATTTGGGTAAAATATTAGGAGAAACTGTGGAGGAAGACATAATCAATGAAGTCTTCTCCAGATTCTGTTTAGGAAAATAAAATGGAAAAAGAAATACTAAAACAATATGAAATGGGCGAATACGACATTATCGTCGTAGGAGCTGGTCACGCTGGATGTGAAGCTGGACTTGCAGCAGCAAGAATGGGCAAAGCCACTTTAATGCTTGCAACTAATTTGGAAACTGTAGGCATGATGCCTTGTAATCCTTCCATTGGAGGAACTGGCAAGGGACATTTAGTTAGAGAAATAGATGCCCTAGGTGGTGAAATGGGTATTAACATCGATAAGACTTTTATACAGACTAAGATGTTAAATACTGCAAAGGGCCCTGCTGTTCATTCCCTTCGCGCTCAAGCAGACAAGGAAGAGTACCACAAGGAAATGAAGAGAACCATTGAAAATACAAAGGGTTTGGATCTTAAACAAGCTGAAGTTGTAGACCTTATTATTGAAGATGGTAGAGTTTGCGGAGTCATCACAAAGACTGGAGCCATCTATCGCTCCAAGGCTGTAGTCCTTGCAACAGGTACATTCCTTAGAGGAAAGATCTTCATTGGACCTTCAGTTTATGAAAGCGGACCAAACGGCCTAGCCCCTGCAAATCCTTTGGCAGACAAACTAAAGGAATATGGCTTGGACACTCGTAGATTTAAAACAGGTACTCCTGCAAGAGCTTTAGGAAAAAGCTTAAATTATGAGCTTATGACTGAGCAAAAGGGAGACGAAGAAAGAGTTCCTTTCTCATTTATGAATGATGAGCTGGGAGAAAATCAAATTTCCTGCTGGCTAACATATACTAACGAAGAGACTCACAGAATAATTCGTGAGAACTTCCATCGTTCTGCTTTGTTCGGCGGACAGATTGAAGGCATAGGCCCAAGATACTGCCCTTCCATTGAGGACAAGGTAAATCGTTTCGCAGATAAGAAGCGTCACCAATTGTTTATAGAACCAGAGGGACTTGGCACAGATGAAATGTATATTCAAGGAATGTCATCTTCCCTACCTGAAGATGTACAGGACGCTTTCTATAGAAC
>JAKSSL010000007.1 GCA_024403115.1 Clostridia bacterium | reverse complement strand
AATCAGTATATTTCTTAGGCGATAGCATTACCGAGGGTACCAAGAACAATCATCACCCATGGTATGAGCCTATGAAGCATTTAATAAAGGGTAATGTGTACAACTACTCAAAAGGTGGATACATCGTTCAAAATCTAATTAACGATAAGGATAAGATAAATAAACGTACAGCTGAGGTTTATGTAATTGCAATAGGCACAAACGATGTTAGGAAGGGAACTACCAAGTCGAGTGCAAAAAATGGGGATCAATATGTAAAAAAGATTGGTAAGCTTATTTCCAATATTCAGGAAAAGAATTCTGAGGCAAAGTTTGTACTCATCCCACCATTCATATCCCGTAAAAATGATCCTGTTTCTACCAGATCATATAAGGATAAATTGAAAATGAATTCCGAGTTCGCCGAAGCATTGAAAAAGTATTGCGATGACAATTCGTATACATACATAAATCCTAACAAATATATTAAAGAAAGATGCCAAAAATATGGCTACGATGATTATTTGTTGGATTACATTCACCCAGGTCCAAACCGCGGAATTCTAACATATTCCAGGGCGGCGCTATTGTACAAGTAGGTGAAAGCTTCACAGAATAATAACACAAACAAAAAAGGCTACATATCACATGTAGCCTTTTTTTAAACCTTCAATCACATCTTCTCTTATCTCAATTCCATCACTTTGCATGGCCAGTATTAGTGCGCCACATTTTGGAGAAAGCTGAGGTGTCACATACTTTAGGCCTCCATCCTCCAGTTTTTGTGCGAATGGTTTAATCAATTTGTCTCCTAGATTAAAGACTCCGCCAGTTCCGCTTACTAGGGTTTTGCCTGTAAAGCCCAGTTCTTTGTTAAGTGCAATAGCAATATCTGCTAATTCATGCGCTGCTCTTTCAACTATATCCAAAGCGCAAGGATCCTTGCTTTCACAAAGCTGGCCAATCAGCTTGGCAAGGCCTGCGATTTTAGTTCTATCTAAGTCCCACTCCTCAACAACGCGCTTGATGATTTCTCCGTCATCGTTAAGTTCAAGCTCCCTTTTCAGCAATTCATAAAGGGCAGTTTTTTCATCTCTGCCATCGCTTTGTCTAGTGAAGGATTTTAGCATGGACCAGCCAATCCAGTAAGCGCTTCCTTCGTCGCTTCCTATGGCGTGGTGCCAACCACCGCATCTTTTGCTTTGGCCTTTGTTTCTGCCAAAGCCTATTGAACCGGTGCCGGCTATTATGTTAATTCCGTCCTGACCTGCTAAAGCTCCTGTAAAAGCATTTTCGCAGTCATTGGCAATGGCGTATGGAATATTGCCGAAAGCTTTTTCCGCCGCTTCTTCGATTTTAATGCTGTCTTCTTTCACATCTCCATAGCCTGCGCAACCAAAGAAGGAGTAAGCTATTTCATCTTGGTTTATCTTTGCAATTTTGCAAACTTGGGATATGCCTTCTTCAATTAATGAGCTAAGGCCTTGGTATCCCCATTGAAGATAGTGGCATCCTGGGCCAGTCCACTCTGCTAGGATTATAGCTTTTTCATCGCAAAGGACAAAGTCGCTTTTACTGCCGCCACCGTCTATTCCAATATAGTATTTCATTTCTATTCCTTTGGATCTGTTAGACTCATAATTTCAATAATATCTCTAAAGTCACCTTGTATGATGCGGCCGCTACCATCGCCGGCATCTTCCTCATCGCCACCCATGGCAACTATAATATATTCAACCCCATCTCTTTCCATACTGCAAGCATAGTTGTAGCCTGATTGATCAATCCAACCAGTCTTAACGCCTGTGATGTACTTTGAATATGGGTTCTCATACAAATCGTCTAAATCAGGGTACTTAGGATATAGGATTGAAGTGTATTCAATATCTGTATCTCTAATGTCGTTGGCTTTTACAACCCCTGATTCATGAGTAAGGATCTCCTTGATTTTAGGGAAAGTCATAGCGTATTGAGCAATCTTAACCATGTCTCTTGCGCTTACATGATTGTTAGGGGACAAGCCATGTGGATCTAAATACTCAGTGTTTTCACAGCCGATTTCCTTAGCAGTTACGTTCATTTCGTCTACGAACTTTTGACGATCTCCGCCACCTACAGCATAGGCCAGTGAGTTAGCTGACTCGTTGGCTGATGGCAAAAGCATATATTCTACAGCTTGATAATATGAAATAGTTTCCCCTTCCATTAGGTGCGGATAATCCATCCAGCTGCAATACATTGGTGATACTGCATCGTGGCAAACAGTAAGTTCTCCTTCCAAATTAGGATTGTGTTTGCATGTTACGATGGCAGTCATTACCTTTGTCATACTTGCTGGCACATATGGTGTATCTGCATCTTTTTCATAAAGCACTTCGTCATGAGTTACATCATACATGATGCCGGCTTTACAATGTGTAAAGTAGTCTTTATCGTAAGTTGGTGTGCATGATGCAAATAGACACATGCTGGATATGAAAGTTAGTGTTAATAAAATAGTTAATATCTTTTTCATTGCTTTAATTTCCTTTCTTTAGGATTAAGTTAATTATAGCACATTATGTCTATTATTTGTGATATAATATAGCCATGAAAAAACTAATTGTTGTAGATGTACAAAATGATTTTATATTTGGGAGTTTAGGAACCAAAGAGGCTCAGGAAGTTTTGCCCAATATTGTAGAAATGGTGAAAAACTGGGAGGGTGAAGTTGAGTTTACTCGTGATACTCATGATGCCAATTATCTTGATACACAGGAGGGCAAATTCCTACCAATTGAGCACTGTATTGAGGGGACTTCAGGCTGGCAGCTTGTGCCCGAGTTGGAGGAATTTAGACAGGAACATAATTCCAAGACTTTTGACAAGCCTTTCTTCGGTTCTTTGGAATGTGCCCGTGAGACGAAGTATGAGTTCATTGAGGGCAAGATAGATTCTGTAACGCTAATTGGAGTATGCACTGATATATGTGTAATTTCCAATGCCCTTTTGATTAAGAGTGCTTCGCCTGAATTGCCTGTTCACGTTGTGGAGAGTTGTTGCGCTGGCGTAAGTCCTCAAAAGCACGATTCCGCTATAGAAACTATGAAAAGCTGTCAAATAATTGTAGAATGAGAGGTATGTCATGAAGCTTACAGTTTTAATGGATAATAAAACAGAAAATTTATGGTGCAGAGCTGAATGGGGATTAAGCCTATTAATTGAAACTGCGGGTAGTAAGTATTTGTTCGATACTGGAGCATCTTCCCTAAGTTTGGACAATGCTGAAAAACTAGGAATAGATTTGTCAGATGTCAAGGCTTGCGTACTTAGTCACGGACACTATGACCATACAAACGGAGTGGAGGCTTTCTTAGAAGTAAATGATAAGGCTCCAATATACATTCATCGTGAGGGCATACATCAGTTCCGCGGTGAGGAAGATGGCGTGATTGATGACTTTAACTGTGGAATAATGTGGAGCGAGGCTTTTATAGAAAAGCTAAAACCAAGGCTTGTGTTAACTGATCACGTGGTAAAACTGGCTGATAATATATGCTTGGTGGGAGATATTGAGAATCTTCCAGGGAAGAAAGCCACAGAAAAGTTCTACAAATTTGAGGATGGCAAGCTGAGCATAGATCCAATGAACCATGAACAGTTTATGGTTGTTGAGGAAGAAGAAGGCATTCACATCATTACAGGTTGTGGACACAAGGGGGCTGAAACTATTATTGTTAGAGCCAAGGAATTGTTCCCTGACAGAAAAATAATCAGCTTTACAGGCGGAATGCACACATATATGCTCAAAGAAAAAGAGAGAAATGAGCTTGCTTGTAGCTTGAAGGAGCTTGGCGTTTCAAAGGTGATTCCTCTACACTGTACAGGCATGAATATGATAATGACTTTCAAGGAACATTTTGGGGATGATGCAATTATCGCATGCACTGGAGATGCCTTTGATTTATAGAGAGGTTAGTAATGGATAAAGTTTGCAAAGAGAGAAACTATGTATACGATGCGATGCGTGGCTTTCTAATGCTTGCAATAGTGGTAAAGCATTTGGCTGTGGCTAGTGGACACTGCGCCCACGGTACAGCTGAAGGGACTTTTGCCGTATTGCTTGAAATGATGTCACTGCAGGGTTTCTTCTTCTTGTCAGGTTTGTTTAGCAAGAATGTGGAGAAGTCCAGAGCCACTGCGGTCAAGTCATTGCTGTGGCCTTATGTCATGTCTTTCGCATTTTTCTGGCTGATAAACTTTGCTTTAAATGGCTTTGGCGAGACTGCCATGTGGAAGATAGGATCCGCGCCTTTTGGCATGTGGTTCTTAATCGTTTTATTTGCATACAGGTTTTTCTTAAAAGATTTAATAAAAGTAGATCACATATTTGGTATTTCTATAGTGCTGTTACTTGTATCAGGGCTATTTGAGTGGACTAGTGTGGATTTCTGGTCCTTTAGCAGAATGATTACATATTTGTGGTCCTTCTTGCTGGGATATTTTATGAGTACTGAGCAGGTGAGCAAGCTTCGCTGTCTAAAGTGGTGGCAAAGCGTAATCCTGGGAGTATTCTTAGTGGCTTCATCTCACTTGATAAATATCTATTGCTCCACAGCTTTGAACAAGGTTTTCCAAGTGAAGGCAAGCTATGCAAGCCTAGGCGTAAGCTGGTATGAGGGAATGCTGTTTAGACTTATAGGCATGGTTTTGAGCATCGGCTGGATCATATTGTTCCTCAATGTTTTCGGCAAAAAGAAGGGCTTCTTGGCGTGGCTGGGTGCCAACACAATGCCAATGTACCTATTCCATTTGCTTGTAAGGGTGCTAATCGTCAGATACGGCTGTGGCTTCGGCATTATTCCTGCCCCTGAGAGCACTTTGCTGTTCTGGCTATATATAATCGCTATTTCGGTGGCCATTTCTTGCTTTGCTGCTTCAAAAGCGGGCAATTGGCTATACAGTCTCATCTTCGAGAAAACCTACGATTTGTTGGCTTTCCTATGGAAGAAAATCAATCCAGTTTTCGCCTATGTTGAAAAACCTTTTGAGAAGATTAGAGACAAATTGAATTAATGATAATTAGGCTGCTCCGCAAGGGGCAGTTTTTGTTTTTCTAGCTGGTAAAGAGCAAAAATTTTTAGTGGCAAATAGGCCTAATAGGGGAGGGCTTTTTACTTGCTTTAATTCTTGAAATAATGTAAAATAGACTTGTAATATAGGTTTATTATAGGCGGAATGTTGACCCATGGTATTTAAGCATAAATCATTAACTTATAAACTTACAAATGAAGACATTGATGCGGGCATTTTGGCTTTTGAAGAGGACATAAAAAACCACGGTTTAAAGGGCAAGAAAGCTTTGACTTTGAACTTTTCATTTCAAGAGGTTTTGCTGAAATATCAAGCCGTTCTGTCGGAAGAAACAAGTTGGTATTATGAGATAAAGCGTAGAAAAGGACGTAAGATTGTCGAGATTCACATTGCTGGCGAGCGCTGTGATATTATTGACAAGAAAAATCATGAGGATTTCGACGTTTTAGATCGTCTAGGCGCTAACCTTTCTGATGCTAACAAGTATAGATATAAAAAGGGCGAAAACATAGTAACCATTCACATGGTGAATTACCTAAAACAGGTTACTATAAGAATGTTAATCGCACTGGTTCTTGGCGTAGCCATAGGCGTATTGTTCCGTTCCACAGATTCAGAGGCTATCGAATTCATTATGGAATTATTCGAGAAGCTGGAAGAACTTTTGGAGGAGGTACTTGATGCCATCGCTATACCAGCGGCCTTCTTATCCATAATTTTGGGAATATATGAGATGGGCGACAGGAAAACCGCTCATAATATAGGTGGCAGTTTAGTTGGAAGAATCCTATCATACACAATCATTGCCACAGCAATATCTATTTTCATTACTACTTTGTACACAGGCCTTGTAACTAGTCTGGGTAATATGGGTGATTTATCCATCGTAATAAATACCCTTACAGATATGATACCGAGCAATGCCTTTAGACCGCTTTCTGAAGCTAAGGCTTTACAGGTTGTATTTGTAGCCGTAATCTTTGGCTTTGGTTTATTAATAGCTGGAGATACAGGCAAGGTAGTGGTTAGAGTTTTCCACGAGTTCACATTAATACTTGATGTATTCTTTGAGCTTGTAATGAAAATCTTCCCATTATTCGTATTTGTATCTGTGGCAAAACTTGCTTATGAGGATAGTATCAACTCAATCATCGATGCCAATGTAGAAATGTGCTTGGTATTGTTTGTAATTGCAGCGTTGATTATAAAGCTACTCTCAATGCTGGTGCTAAAGAAAAATGGATATAATGTTAAAGATTTTATTAAGAATGTGATGCCTGCTTTTACCGTTGCACTTTCAACAGCATCATCGGCAGCGGCAGGAGGAGAAATCCATCATGCAGCAGCTCACGTTTACAAGGTGAACGATCACTTTGTAGAACTTTGCGAAAGACTTTGCGAATCCACATACATGCCAATATTCGCTTGCGTGGCTTCAGTCTTGACAGTGTTCTTTGCCAATGAAAGTGGCGTAGCAATCACATTGATTTGGGTTATAACAATGCTTATTATCATACCAATAATGGCAGTTGCTAATCCACCAGTTCCTGGCGGAGGTGTAGGAACCTTGGTAGCAATATTTGCTGCGGCGGGAATAGATGCAAACTATATAGCCATAGCGATGTTGTTAGAGCTATTGCTTGAATATATAGGCACAGCGTTAAATGTAACAGAAACAATTGCTTTAACAATCACCGTAGCCAAAAGGAAGAATCTAATCGAGGAAGGAGGCAAGAAACATGATTAATACTTACACTTTGACAAATGAAAATATTGATATAATTTCTGAAGAGTTTTTTGCCTACTTAAGCGAAGAGGAAATAGATAAACGTCAGAAAATGGAAATGAGACTTAGTTTGGAAGAAGTTCTTTTAAATTTCCAGGCAGAGTTTGGTGAAGAAAAACAAGTCTTCGTTGAGAAAAAGAAACTATTTGGTAAAAAGATACTTCAGGTCCAGCTAAAGGGTTACGAGTATAATCCGTTCGAAAACGAGGCTGATGGAGAAAAGATGATTCTTCACAACTTGTTCGACCAAATGGACCAAGCTCCACACTACTCATATTCAAATGGCTTTAATAAAGTACAAATCAGCTTACCGAAAAAGAATGACAGGGTACTGTTAAAGCTGGTTTTGGCTTTAGTATTAGGTGTAGCTTTCTCATTAATCTTGAAAACTTTGGTACCTACAGTTGCAGCAGGTGTATGCACTTACGCAGTAGAACCAATATTTAATGTTTTCGTTGGAATATTAAATGCTATAGCAGGCCCTATGATATTCATATCGGTTATGCTTGGAATATATAATATCGGGGATATTAATACTTTCTCCAAGATAGGTAAATCTCTATTGTTGAGAATACTGGTATATTCCACTTTGGTTTGTGGATTATGTCTAGTGGCTTTGAAACCTTTCTACGAGATAAGTTCAACTGGTACAAGCGGATCTGGTATAGGCCAAATGATAGATTTAGTTATTGGAATGGTACCAACAAACTTGTTTACACCGTTCTCACAAGGCAATACTATGCAAATCATAGTTATCTCAATATTAATGGGCGTATGCTTCTTAATCTTGGGAGATAAGGTTAAAACAGTACAAAAGTTCTTTGATGAACTAAACAAGATTATTAGGGTCATCATGGAGCAAATCAATAGATTTATCCCAGCTTTCGTATTTGTCAGTGTAGCTCAAATGCTAATGACTGATAACTCAATAAGCTTCGAAAACCCTGTATTGTATGTAACATTATTTGTAATAACATATCTTGTTAATACAGTATTTGTATTAGTAGCAGCATGGATAGAAGCTGGAATTAATCCTGTAAGATATTTGAAGGATAACTTTAAAAACGTCTTCAAAGGACTTACAACAGGAAACAGCCTTGTATGTTATGGGGAAATGTACAACGTACTTTACAAGTGGGGTGTAAAGGAAGGAATCCCTGAATTCGGAGTTCCACTAAGCGGAGTATTGTACAAGACATCCTTTGGAGTTGAACTTGTCGGTTGGGCAATATACTTTGCTATAGTTTGTGATATAACAATTACACCATTGTGGCTGTTTGTCGCATTGGTTATGAGCGTGATTATGGCCATTGCCGTTCCACCTGTTGCTGGAGGAACTCTAGTATGCTATGCCATATTCCTAGCTCAATTGGGAATACCTGCAGAAATGGTTGTAATACCAACATTGCTTACTTCAATCACTCTATTCCCTGAAGTAGCACATTGCGTATTAGCTCACCCTGGAATGGTGGTAGCTACAGCCAAGAAGAGAGGTATGATGGAGAAATAAAATGGATTTACATTGTCAGATGATAATAGACGAGTACCTTGAGAACAGGGAAAGTTTTGATAAAATTAAAGAGATTCTAGTTGAAGAGCTTAACAAAATCATTAAAGAATTAGGCCTTTATGTTGTAGCTGTTGAGGCAAGAGTCAAAGAGGAAAAGAGTTTAAGCGGAAAGCTAGAACTTAAGGGCTATAAATATGCCAGCCTTGCTGATATTACAGACATAGTCGGAGCTAGAGTGGTTACTTTTTACATTGATGATGTTGACAGAATTTCTGCTTTATTAGAAAAGCGCTTCATAATAGACTGGGAAAACTCTGTGGATAAAAGAAAGCTATCCAACAACGAGTTCGGATATATGTCATTGCACTATATCTGTCAAATACCAGAGAGTTTATACTATGATCCTGAACATCCTGAAATCAACGAAACAAAGATTGAGGTTCAATTAAGAACAGCTTTGCAACACGTATGGGCTACAATCAACCATGATACAGGATATAAATCAGACATTGAAATTCCAGCAAAATTCAAGCGTGGATTGAATCGTCTAGCTGGTCTATTGGAAATTGCTGATGACGAGTTTAAGACTATCAGCGATTCCATCGATATGTACAGAAGTGAAGTTGCAGGCTTGATTAAGGATTCAAGATTTGAAGACATCGAACTTAACGGTGACTCATTCAAGGATTACATTGCTATTAAACCTTTCGAATCCTTAAGTAAGAAGATTGCAGATGTTAACCACGCAGAGCTTACAGAGTCTAATATGCAAAGATTCCTCAATGTTCTTAAGTGGCTTGAATTTGAAAACTTGGGTCAAATTGAGGACATGAGAAAGGACTACGAAGAAGATGCTTACAGATTGGGCAAGCATCAAATTGTAGGCAGAGATATAGATATACTTAGTGAATCTATAGGCTTGCAAAATCTATGCATCATATATATTCTTAAGCACGAAGGACGTGAACAAAAATTAAAACAATTCTTCGATAAGCTTAATGGTGAAAAGCCTAGAAACATTAAGTCTGCAGAAAGAATTATTAAGGAAGCAAAGGAAATTAACATAATTTAGGAGGGGTAATGAGCAAGAAGATTAATTCAGATATACTGGATAGAGCCATTGCCTTTGCCACAGCGGCGCATAAAGATGTGCCAAGAAGAGGTAAGAAATACCCCTATATAGTTCATCCCATGGAGGCAGTATCAATTGTTTCCACGTTAACAGATGATCAAGAATTATTGGCTGCAGCAGCCTTGCACGATGTGGTAGAGGATACGGACTTTACAGTAGAGGACATCAGAAGGGAATTCGGAGATCGAGTAGCCATGCTAGTGGATGCTGAAAGCGACACAGTTTATGAGGGCATGAGCGAAGAAGAATCCTGGAAGATGCGCAAAATCGAAGCTATAGAGCATTTAAAACATGCAAGCTTAGATATAAAGATGGTTGCAATAGGCGACAAGCTGAGCAATATCCGTGCCATTGAAAGGGATTTCCTGGAACAGGGAGATGATTTCTGGAATCTTTTCCATGTTAAAGATGTTGAAAGCCACAGATGGCATTATGAAGGACTGAGAGATGCTTTGTCAGAGCTGGAAGGCACTGATGCTTACAAAGAGTTTTCTCATCGCGTTGACAAAGTTTTTAACAAAGCATGTAAGAACTTTCACTACGAGTTTCAAGGCCGTTTGGTAAAGCTTTACGGTCATGTGAATGACAATATTCAAGAAGTTTTAGACCAAATGGATATTAGTGAACCTTATACCTTGGACTTTGCTAGAGCGGGAGAAATTAAGTTCTCAGCTCAAAGAGCTTTGGTAGGGGCTTTAGACAAGGGACAAACAATCTCTATTGTCAATGCCAATGCAGAGGTCTTCGACAGAATTTCCACAAGTGGATTGGCCAACAAGATGGAGATTTTGAAAAAGCCTAGCTATTTTGCTGAAACAAAGGATGCGGAGCCTTTTGGTGGCGGTTCCTTTGCAGACAGCTACTATACTAAAGACGGCGAAGGCATGTACAAGCTTTATCACGAGAACTTTCCTCTGGAAAAGGTTTATGACGAAGCAATTTTAGCTGAAAAGGTTTTCCATGACGGTGTAAATACACCTATGGTTGGTGATATAATACATAGTGGAGATCGTTATGGAATTGTATTCGAGAGGCTTAAAGGTAAGGAATCCTATGCAAGATTAATGTCATGGGACGAAAGCAAGACAGAGAGCTTATCTAGAGATTTTGCCAGAGAAGCCAAAAAGCTTCACAGCATAAAGGTTGACACTGGTAAATATAATAGCTACAAGGAATTGGTAATGGAGAAAATGGAATCCATACCAGATTTCACAGAAGAAGAAAAGCAGAAAATGCAGGCTATACTGGATAGGGTAGAGGATACTGATACTCTTCTTCACGGTGATCTACATACGGGCAATCTTATCACTGCAAATGATCAAAAGATGTGGATAGATTTAGGCGATGTATGTTATGGAAATCCAATATTCGATTTCCTTATCATGTACTATGTAGGCTATACAAGTGCAGACGGAATGATACCTGAGGTATTCCACATGTCTCGGGAGCAATTCTTAGAAAGCTATGAATATATACTAATGGAATACTTCCAATTGAAAAACAAAGAAGAATTGGAAGCAAAGAAAAAGGAGATAGAAGGCGTAGCGGTTACAAAGCTTTTGAGAATACCTTCTGTCGATGAAAATGTTATAAAAGCCATCAAGGCTGTTATAAATAGTTTATAATGCAAATTAAAAATATTATTAAGGGAGAATCATTATGGAAATTAAGAAACAAAAAGAAGGAACTAATTTAACTATCAATTTAGCAGGTAGACTTGATACTACAACTGCACCTCAACTAGACAATGAATTAAAGTCAGTTTTAGATGGAATTCAAAACCTTGTAATGGACTTTGAAGAATTAGAGTACATTTCATCAGCTGGTCTTCGTGTACTTTTAGGAACTGAAAAAGTAATGAAGAAGCAAGGCCAAATGGTTATTAGAAATGCAAACGACACTATTATGGAAGTATTTGAAATTACAGGTTTTGCAGACATTTTAACTATTGAATAGTATTAACCGAGGTAAATAATGGAACAATTTAAGAAAAAGTTTTTAATTAAATCCCTTATTCTTAAAGTTATCTTGGTATTTGCTATTACTGGAGCTGTTCTATATGCTGGTATTACTATCACTATAGACAATGTTTTGGATGAACAAGAAGCGGCTTTGGTAACTGACAGACTTAAGTCAGACATAGTTTATTTAGGCGATATTATCGGCAGAGGAAATTGGAGCATTAATGAAGAGGGCGTGCTTTGTAGAGGCAAAGTCCAATTAGGTGATGGTACTGATGCAACTGCCAATATTTCACCATTCAAACAACTTCAAAGTAAAACTGAGACTTTCTCATATGCTTTTAAAAAATGCGGAGATGAGGGATTAACATGGGTTGGTGACCAAGAAACAGGATACCAACAAGGCCATTTCATTCGTGTTGCAGGAAGCACTAGAGATGCACAAGGTAAGTCCATAGTTGGTACATATATTGACAAGAAGGTTGCCGACGTTTTGGATGAAACAGGACACTACGAGGGTGCTGCCAACGTTGCAGGAAGACCTATATTCTGTATATACAGAACTCTAATAGACAAGACAGGCAATGTGGTAGGCTGTGTAGTTGTTGGAAGAAGTATTGAAGAATTATCAGAGCAAACTGATGCTGCAAAGAAATATATTTCATGGGCATTGATCATTTTGCTTGTCATTGCATCGACAGCAGTAATTCTTTACTTCAAGAGAACTTCAGATAAGATTAATAGCATTAAGAAATATCTTGATAGAATCGGTAAGGGAGACTTCCCTGAAGAGCCTTTAACAGGCAAGGGTACAGATGAACTTAGCTTGGTAATTGACTCCATCAATGAGATGAAAGAGTCACTTATGGAAAAGGAAAGAATGGGTTCAGAATTATCTGTCGCTACAGATATTCAAGCTAACATGCTACCATGCATCTTCCCAGCTTTCCCTGAATACGATGGATTTGATATTTATGCTACAATGAATCCTGCTAAGGAAGTAGGAGGAGACTTCTATGACTTCTTTATGCAAGATGAAAACCACTTGGCAATTGTTATCGCTGACGTATCCGGAAAGGGTGTACCAGCAGCATTGTTCATGGTAATTGCCAAGACTTTAATCAAGAACTATACACAAATCGGATTAGAACCTAGCCAAGTATTCACTACTGTAAACAATATTCTTTGTGAAGGTAATGAAGCAGGCTTGTTCGTAACTGCTTGGATGGCTATTATCGATATTAAGACTGGTCATGTTAAATATGTAAACGCTGGACACAATCCTCCACTTATTAAGTTGGGAGATAAGTTCGAATACATTGAACAAAAACCAGGTTTAGTTCTTGCAGGTTTGGAAGACATTCAATACAAGCAAGGCGAGTTTGATCTTAAGGATGGAGATAGAATTTATCTATACACTGATGGTGTAACAGAAGCTACTGACCTTAAGGGCGAGCTATATGGCGAAGACAGATTGCTTGAATACATTAATAATCATGTGGACGATCTTCCAGAATACGTTTTACACGGCATCCGTAAGGATATCGATAAGTTCGTAGGCGAAGCAGAACAATTCGATGATATTACTATGTTGATGCTTGATTTCGCAAAGGGCCAAGATAAAAAGGCTAAGAGATTAGAAGTTGAGGCTTCTCCAGACAGCATGACAAGAGTAATGAAATTCATCGATGCCGAGCTAGAATCCTATGGTGCTTCTAGAAAAGCACAAAAGCAAATCGATATTGCAGTAGATGAATTATACAGCAATGTTATTAACTACGCTTATCCAGATAAGAATGGTACTGCCATCGTATCTATAGAATTGGATGACACTAACCACCTTAACACTGATGAAAAGGTAGTTAAGCTAATATTTGTTGACTCAGGCGTTCAATATAATCCTTTGGAAAGAGACGATCCAGATATAACTTTGGATGTTGAAGACAGAGGCATAGGCGGTTTGGGTATATTCATTTCCAAGACTATTATGGATGATATGGAATACACAAATATTAATGGATATAATGTTTTGACTGTATATAAGATTATTGAATAGTATATATTGCATAGTAAAAGAGATGGGCGTATCACAGCGTCTCATCTCTTTTTTTGTTTTATCTTCGTAAAAGTGGTATAATAGATAATTGTAATATTGATTTATTATGGAAGGTGAAGGCAAGCAAAATGTATAAACTTGGAATTGACGTAGGATCAACTACAGTTAAAATTGTCGTAATTGACCAAAATAAAAATATTGTTTTTAAGAGATATCAACGCCACTTTGCGGATGTGAGAGAAACCCTTATTTCTGTTCTTGAAGAATTGGAACAAGAGCAAGGGGACTTGAACATTAAAGCCGCAGTTACAGGTAGCGGTGGACTTAACTTGGCTAAGAAGCTGGGAATTGAATTTGTCCAAGAAGTAATAGCGGTTAAAGACGCCGTATTGGAGCATAACCCTAACACCGATGTTGTTATAGAACTAGGTGGTGAGGATGCGAAAATCATTTACCTAACTGGTGGAGTTGAACAGAGAATGAATGGTATCTGTGCTGGAGGCACAGGAGCTTTTATTGACCAAATGGCTGCTTTGTTGCAAACAGATGCGGCAGGCTTAAATGAATATGCAAAGGGCTATAAGGAAATATATCAAATTGCAGCTAGATGTGGAGTATTTGCTAAGAGCGATATTCAACCATTGATTAATGACGGAGCTAGCCGTGAAGATTTGGCGGAGAGCATTTTCCAATCCGTAGTCAACCAAACAATAAGTGGCTTGGCTTGCGGACGTAGAATTAAGGGAAATGTTGCCTTTTTAGGCGGCCCATTAACATTCCTATCCGAACTTAAGAAGACTTTCATAAGGACTTTAGATTTATCAGATGATGAGGTAATTGCCCCTGAAAACTCCCACTTGTATGCGGCTTATGGCACTGCTATGGCTGTTGAAGAAAGCGACGAGTTGGCATTATCCAGCATTATAGATAAATTGAAAAATATAGATGATACTTTGAGCGAAAGCAATAGATTGCCAAGGCTTTTTGAAGATGAAGAGGACTATAAAAAGTTCCTTGAAAGACAAAGCGCATACAAGGTTGAGAGAGGAAAACTTGAGGATTACCAAGGCCTATGCTATTTAGGTGTTGACGCAGGATCCACAACTTCCAAGCTTGTGCTTTTGTCAGAGGATGAGGAAATCATCTATTCATACTACAACAGCAACAAGGGAAATCCTATTGAGGCTATCAAAGAAGCTTTCAAGGAGATAAAGGCATTAAATCCTAATGTGAAAATTGCTTATTCCTGTTCCACAGGCTATGGAGAAACTTTGCTTCAAGATGCCATGAATTTAGATTGCGGCGAGGTTGAAACCATTGCCCACTATTATGCTGCAAAGTATTTCAAACCTGAAGTAAACAGCATAATTGACATTGGCGGTCAAGATATGAAATGCATCAAAATCAAGAACAACAGCGTCGAGGATATTATTCTTAATGAAGCTTGTTCATCGGGATGCGGTTCATTTATTGAAAGCTTTGCAAACTCCCTTGGATATAGTGCCGAGGAATTTGCTGCCTTGGGTGTAAAGGGTGAAAGCCCAATAGATTTAGGAACTAGATGTACCGTTTTCATGAACTCCAATGTTAAGCAAGCCCAAAAGGAAGGAGCTGCAGTGGAAGACATCGCAGCAGGCTTGGCTTACTCGGTAATTAAAAATGCTTTATTTAAAGTTATTAAACTTGCCGATGCAAAAGAGCTGGGAGAGAACATTGTAGTGCAAGGTGGTACTTTCTATAACGATTCTGTGCTAAGAGCTTTTGAGCTAGTGGCAGGAGTAGAAGTTGTAAGACCTGAAATTGCAGGGCTTATGGGTGCTTTTGGTGCCGCTTTAATAGCTAAGGAACGCTGGGAAGAAGAACCGGGTTGCGATAGTGCGTCTACAATTCTATCCATAGATGAAATTTTAGGAATCACATACAGCACTAGTTCGGTACATTGCAAGGGATGTACTAACGGCTGCAAGTTGACTATCAACAAGTTCTCAAATGGTAATAGACATATCTCAGGTAACAGATGCGAAGTAGGTTTAGGCAATGCTGGAGTAAAAGAAGAACTTGCCAACATACCAAATCTTTTCAAATATAAATTGGACAGATTATTTGGCTACAAGCCTTTGCAATTAGAGGAGGCTCCTATGGGAGTAATCGGTATTCCTAGAGTACTTAACATGTTTGAAGACTTCCCATACTGGGCTGTATTGTTTAGAGAACTAGGATTTAGGGTTGAACTTTCACCATATTCAAGCCCTGAGATATATGCTACAGGTATGGATTCTATTCCAAGCGAATCAGAGTGCTATCCTGCTAAGCTTGCACATGGCCATGTTCAATGGTTAATAAATCAAGGCATAAAGGATATATTCTATCCTTGCGTTTTCTATGAAAGAATAGAGGACCAAACAGCGCAAAACCACTTCAATTGTCCTATGGTAATGTCCTATCCAGAAAACATCAAGAATAATCTGGATGATATTGAGGAAAAGGGCGTAAACTTTATGAATCCTTTCATAGCTTTTACAGATAGAAAAACTATAACTGAAGCTATGATCAAGTTCATGGGAGAACAATATGGATTGGATAAGTTGGAGGTAAAGAAAGCTTCCAACAAGGCGTGGGATGAGCTATTAAAGTTCCGCCGTGATGTTCACAGCGAAGGCAGAAAGGCCATTAAATGGATTAAGGAAAATGACGGTCAAGGCATTGTACTTGCAGGCAGACCTTATCACCTAGATCCTGAAATCAACCACGGTATTCCTGAGATGATTCAAAGCTATGGCTTTGCAGTTTTGACAGAGGATAGCGTATCTGCTTTTGAAAGAGATAAACAGGAACTAAGAGTTACAAACCAATGGATGTACCATGCAAGGTTGTACAGGGCAGCTGAGTACGTTTCCAAGCATAACAGATTGAATTTGATTCAGTTAAATTCATTTGGCTGTGGTGTTGATGCGGTAACAGTGGACCAAGTTCAAGAGATTATGGCTTCAAAGGGCAAGCTGTACACTCTAATTAAAATAGATGAAGTTAATAACCTTGGTGCAGCAAGAATCAGAGTGCGTTCTCTTATTGCGGCTATGCGTATGAGAACTGAGCTTCCAAAAGAAGCGCGCAAGGAAGCATATAAATTTGAAAGAGTTGAATATACTAAGGAGATGCAGGATCAAAAGTACACTTTGCTTTGCCCTAATATGTCGCCTTATCATTTCGATTTCTTTGAAGCGGCTTTTATTGGAGCAGGATATAACATTGTGCTTATGAGAAACGACACTCAACATGCCAAAGACTTAGGTGTTAAGTATGTTAACAATGATGTTTGCTATCCGGCTACTATTACGACAGGCCAGATTATGGACGAAGTCCTTTCAGGCAAATATGACACTCACAAGTTGGCGATTATCATGTCCCAAACAGGTGGCGGATGTCGTGCTTCAAACTATGTGGGATTTATTAGAAAAGCTTTGCGTGAAGCAGGATATGACTATATTCCAGTAGTTTCAGTTAACCTAAATGGTATGGAAAAGAACAGCGGATTTTCCATTACTCCGAGAGTTGCTTTAAAAGCGGCCCAAGGAGCTTTATATGGAGACCTATTTATGAGAATGGTGCTTCACACTAGACCTTATGAGGTGAACAAGGGCGAAACAGATGCTTTACACGAGAAGTGGAAGAAGATTTGCTACGATGAGCTTTTGCAAAAGCCTATAAGGTTGAAGCATTTCTACAACAACTGTAAGACAATAATCGATGAGTTTGATGCCATAGAAGTTGATAGAAGCGTTAAGAAACCAAAGGTTGGTATAGTGGGAGAAATCCTTGTAAAATATATGCCTTTCGCAAATAACTACCTTAGCGATTTGCTAGAAGGCGAAGGGGCTGAGGTTGTAATTCCTGACCTTATTGGCTTCATGGAATATTGCTTCTTAGATAATTTATATAAAGAGGAACATCTAGGAGGCACAAAGAGCTCAGCGAACCTAGGAAAGATGGGCTTAGATGCTATAAAAGCGGTTCGTAAGCCTATTGAGAAAAAGCTAAAAGCCAGCAAGAACTTTAGCGGTTTCTCCAATATCTGGCATATAGGGGAAGCGGCAGAACAGATTTTGCAAAGAGGTAATCAATGCGGTGAGGGCTGGTTCCTTACTGGTGAAATAATTGAGCTAATTGAGGATGGAACTCCAAACGTTGTTTGTATTCAACCGTTTGGATGCCTTCCAAATCATATAGTTGGTAAGGGAATTTTCAAGAAGACTAAGGAGCTATACCCTGAGGCTAATTTGGTAGCTATAGATTACGACCCTAGCGCTAGCCAAGTTAACCAGCTTAACAGGTTAAAGCTGATGCTGTCTACAGCAAAGGAGAACTTGGAGAAGGAGTAGTATAATACGACAAAACAAATTCAAGTACTAAAGAATTTAAAATATGCCACATATGAATGTGGCATATTTTTTATTTCTCTATTAAATCTTTGGTAAATTCCAGTCGAATTTTCTTGCTAGATATCTCAGGAAGACTATAACAAAAGCTCCTATAATCATAGCATTTATTTGCCCTGCGTAGTGCATTAGGGATGCAGTGACGATTGCTCCAATGATTGATGCTGAAGCATAAAAATCTTGCACAAAAATCTGTGGAGTTTCCATGGCAAATAGATCTCGAAGAACACCTCCGCCGACACCAGTCACAACGCCCAAGAATACTAGCAGGAATATGCTTTCATATCCCATATTATATCCTATGGAAATTGAAGTGACGGTAAAAGCGGCAAGTCCTATGCTGTCCATCCAGAACAATATAATTTGATAATATTTATTCTCGTCATAGTTATATGCAACTTTTTTACGAATAAATACAATCAAAGAAATACCAATTGCAATCAGGGCAAATATTGGATTTTTGAAAACTTCTGGTGGGAGATTGCCCAGGATAAGGTCACGAATCATACCTCCACCTACAGCGGTTGTAAGACCCAGAATGCTTATCCCCAATATATCCATTTTTTTGTCTATGGCTACAAAAGCACCCGAGATGGCAAAGGCCACGGTGCCAATGATATTCAGCCACATTATGATTAGTTCTTGTGTAGTCATACCTTGATTATAGCACTAAAAAATAGTAAAATAAATATGTATGAGCTTGAAAAATTTAGAAATAAAAATTGCAGATGAAAGCCATGTAAAAGGCATATGTGAAATAGAGTCAGAAGCCTTTGTAATGCCATGGGGAGAGCTGGGTATGCACAGGGATATTTGTCAGAATATCAATGCTTTTTATCTTGTTGCGACAGATGAGAACAACAAGCCCCTAGGATATGTTGGCTATTGGAAGATTCAGGGCGAGTATGGCTTGCAGGCGGACATCACCAATGTTGCCGTTCTCAAAGAGGAACGAGGCAAAGGAATAGGGGATGCTTTAATAACAGCTCTTGTAAAACATTGCGATGAGGAAGGTTTTGCAGCGATTACTTTAGAGGTAAGGGTTTCTAATACCCCTGCAATTAATCTATATTCAAAATACGGCTTTATAAGCCAAGGAATAAGGCCTGGATATTATCAGGATAACAAGGAAGATGCCATGATTATGTGGCGTATGAAAGAGGAAATATGAAAGACGGAAAGTTTTTGACATTGGCATTTGAATCCAGCTGTGATGAGACTTCAATTGCAGTCATTGCAGATGGAAGAGAAATCCTATCCAATGTCATTTCATCACAAATAGATATACACACTAAATTCGGAGGCGTTGTGCCAGAAATCGCATCTCGCCACCACCTTCAAAATATAGACTGGGTTTATGCTCAAGCTTTGGAGGAGGCAGGGGTTACCATTGACGACATAGATTTGGTGGGAGTAACCTACGGACCTGGTTTAATCGGTGCATTGCTAGTTGGTGTTGCTTATGCAAAAGCCGTAGCTTGGGCCAAGGACATCCCTCTGGTTGGTGTTAACCATATGCAAGGCCATATCAGTGCAAACTACATTGAACACAAGGACCTTGAACCACCATTTATGGGCTTGGTTGTGTCAGGTGGTCATACAAATATTATAAAGGTGACAGATTACAACAAGTGTGACATAATCGGTCAAACTTTGGATGATGCCATAGGCGAAGCTTATGACAAGGTGGCAAGAGTGATAGGCTTAGGATACCCGGGCGGACCTAAGATTGACAGAGTGGCAAAACAGGGCAATCCTGAGGCTATTGAGTTTAAGCGAGTATATATGGACAAGGATTCCTATGACTTTAGCTACAGTGGAATCAAGACAGCGGTTATAAACCATGTACACCAATTGAAACAAAGCGGTACTGAGATAGATGAAAAGCTACAAGCTGATATTGCAGCATCTTTCCAACAAGCTGTTTTGGACGTTGTGGTTGACAAGACTATGATGGCTTGCGAAAAGGAAAAAGAGAATCACCCAGGTGAAAAGCTTAAGCTTGCCATGGCTGGTGGAGTAGCATCTAACTCAAGACTTCGTGAGATGCTACAAGCAAGATGCGATCAGGAGGGAATCGAGCTAGTTATTCCTTCTCCAGTATTATGCACAGATAATGGTGCTATGATAGGATGCGCAGCGTATTATTTATATAAAGCAGGAGTAAGCAGCGATTTAGATTTAGACGCTAATTCGAAACTAGAATTTTAATGATTATACTTTCAGCAAAAGACCTTACAAAAATATATGGTGGAACAGACATTATCCTTAAGGATATTACTTTTGCTGTGAATCAAGGGGAAAGAATTGGAATTGTAGGACCAAATGGTGCAGGCAAGACTACTTTGCTCAAGTTAATTGCTGGAGAACTTAAGGCTGAGGAAGGCCAGATTTATTTGAGCACTGATACCAGCGTGGGCTATTTAAAGCAAAAGGACAACTTTGATCCTAAGGGCACAGTATTAGATGAGGTTGAAAAGAGTTTCAAAAAATTCCGACAAATGGAAGAGGAAATAAGCAGGCTGAGTGAAGAGATTGCTTCAGCTACAGACTATGATGATCCAAAGGTAAAAAGCCTTTTCCAAAACTTGGAAGCCCTTCAAAACCAGTACGACTTGGAAGGCGGTTATAGCTACAAGTCTGAGATGGTTGGAGTTTTGGATAGCATGGGTTTTCCTAAGGAAGACTATGGCAAGGAGATTTCAAGTCTGTCAGGGGGCGAAAGAACTAGACTAGCCCTGGCGTGCTTGCTTTTGAATAAACCAGAGATTCTGCTTTTAGATGAACCTACTAACCATTTGGATATAAACACTTTGACTTGGCTGGAGGGATATCTTAAAAGCTACAAGGGTACGATTATAATCGTTTCCCACGACAGATATTTTCTAGACAAGACGGTAAACAAGATTTTTCAAATTGAAAATCACCAGCTGGAAGTTTTTAACGGGGGCTACAGCTCCTATGCAAAGGAAAGAATTGCGAGGAGAGAGGCTCAGTTAAAGGCATATAATTTACAGCAGGAAGAGATAAAACATCAAGAAGAGTTAATTCGCAGATACAAGCAGCGTGGAACTGAAAAGTTGGCCAAAAGAGCTGCCTCTCGTGAAAAGCGCTTGGAAAAGATTGAGGTCCTTGAGGCCCCAGATCCAATTAAGGCTAAGATGAAAATTAGCTTTAAGGAGAACTTTAAAAGCGGCAGCGAGGTTATGGAGGCCAAGGATTTGTCAAAAGCTTTCCCTCTGTTAGATGATAATGGAAAGATTATTGGCCAAAGACAGCTTTTCAAGAATTTGAATTTCACTTTGCGCAGAGGCGAAAAACTTTGCATCGTGGGGCCTAACGGTATAGGCAAGACAACACTGCTAAAACTCATTATGGAAGAGCTTGCGCCTAGCCAAGGTAAGATTAAATTGGGCCATAATGTGGAGTTGGGATACTATGATCAAGGGCAGATGCTTTTAAATGAAAGCAACACTCTGCTGGAGGAACTTAAAGAATCTTATCGCTTGTATACGGACACAGAGATGCGTTCCATAATGGGAAGATTCCTGTTCACAAATGATGAGGTGTTTAATCTGGTAGGAGATTTGAGCGGTGGAGAAAAAGCGAGACTTGCTCTGTTAAAGCTAATGCTGGCTGGAGCCAACACTTTGCTTTTGGACGAACCTACTAACCACTTGGACATTGATTCTAAGGAAGTCTTTGAAGACGCCATTATGGAGTTCCCAGGAACTGCAATCATCGTATCTCACGATAGATATTTGCTTAATAAGGTGCCCACTAGGATTTTGGAAATCACAGAAGAGGGCGCTGTTGAATACCTTGGAAAATATGATTACTACATGGAAAAGAAGAATTCCAAGCCTGTAGAATCATCAGAAGAAACTGAGATTAAAGTTCAGGATTCCAAGGAGGCAAGACAAGCCCAAAAAGAAAGAGAAGCTATAGAGAGACGACACAAGAGAAAATTGGAAGAGCTGGAGAGTGAAATCGACAGTTTGGAAAATACCATTACAGAAATAGAAAATGAAATGATGCTCCCTTGTAACGTACAAAATTCTGCAAAACTAAATGAACTAAATGCTTTGCTAATGGAGGCCAAGGAAAGCTTGGATAACAAGCTGGAAGAATGGGAGGAATTGGCTTAGCAAAAGGAGCTAGAATGAAGAAAAGACTTAATTTGGAATATGGAAGCCTACACGGAACATATTATTTGTACTATGCATCCATGGTGGGTTTTGCCTCTGTATATCTGTTAGCCAGAGGTTATACAAGTTCAGATATAGGAATAATACTTGCTTTGGGCAATATAATACCCGTAGTTTTGGAAACTATCCTGGCAGATTATGCTGACAGGAAGGAAACTACAGCGGCTCTTAAAGCGAATAGAATCATGAGTTACATGCTATTAGCTTTTACAGTTGCCATATTATTCTTCCCTGGAAAATCTGGAATGTTATCCTTACTATTTATATTGGCTAACTCATGGTTCTTCTCGGTGCAACCATTGATTAACGCTTTGGCTTTTTCCATTTCCAAAGAAGCTACTCACATTAACTTTAGCGCAGGTCGAGCTGTAGGTTCATTACTATATGCGGTACTAAGTTTCTTCCTTGGAAGCTTGGTCGAGAAATTTGGAGCCGACATAATTATTTACGTATCAATAATTAGTGCAATTTTATTCATATTAGTACAGTACTTGTTAAAGCACGACTATTTGGTAACAGTTCGTATGCATAACGGAACTCCTTATGTAGATAGGGAAGAAGAACTTGAAGAGGAAGAACTGGATGCCTTAAAGCTTGATGAGAATAGAATTACAATTAAGGAATTTGTAAAGAGAAACCCTTGGTTTTTCTTGTTAATGTTCAGCGTTATTTTCTTGTTTTTCAGCAACTCAGGACTTTGCAACTTCTTGATTCAAATCGTTGATGATGTTGGTGGAGATGCAGTTGACATGGGTAAAATAGCAGCATTTATGGGTCTGCTTGAAATCCCTTCCATGCTGTTTTACGAGAAGATCAATGCCAAAATCAGCACTAGAAAGCTGATCGTAATTTCAGGCTTTGGATATGCATTCAAGACTTTGCTATATTATTTAGCAAGCTCTGTATTGTTATTGTATTTGGCACAACTGGCACAGCTTATAGCCTTTGCACTTTTCCTTCCTGCTTGCATTCACTTCATCGATGAGGTTATGAGCGAGGGTGAAGCCGTAAAGGGTCAAGCGCTGTTTACTATCATGGTATCTGTCGGTTGCGTTTTGGCTAATGCGGTTTGCGGTTATGCCATAGATTTTCTAGGAGTAAAGAATATGATATTAATTTGTTTAGGCGCAGCTATATTGGGTCTAGTTATTATCCTAATTGCTTTACCGAATATTCATAAAAGAGAGAACTAAATGGATCAGATTAGAAGAAGAAAAATTCCTCTGGCAGTGGAGGATGAATATGTGTATTTTGAGAATGCAAAAGGAAAGGCTTTCAAAGATAAAGGCAAGTTCCTAGAGATTAGGGAATGGGCAGAAGACTTCTTTCCAAGCACTAAGGGCATAGTATTTATGTCTGTAATTGGAGCTTTGTTTGTAGCCTTTAACCTTACAATACCGGGAATATTTGTAGAATTTCTTTTTGCGAGCTTTGCTTTAATATTCTGTGAGGACATTCTGGCGACAACTTTACCATTCCTTTTGGGAATGATGATAGCTTCGGAATATTACAATAACTTGAGGGTATATCTTCCATATTGGTGGATACCTGCTATGCTGCTTGTGTGCCTGGTTGCTCACCTGATAATATATGCAAAGCCTATTCGATTTGGAAAGAACGGTTTGGGTTTGGTACTGGTTACTTTCGCCTGCGCCTTGAGCGGTTTAGGCTGTATGACTTTTGAGGAATACACTCAACCAATGTCTCTATACTATCAATTCTCAATAGGCCTTGGAATGTTGCTGGTGTATTTGATAGTCAAGGCTCAAATGGTGGATAAAGGCAAGTATAGGCCTTTTGAAAAGCTCATGAGAACATTCTACGCTTATGGCTTGTTCAATGTATTTATAGTATTGAACTTTACTGTAAAACACTGGGACTTATACAGACAGGGCTTTACAGCTACAGATTTCCCTTTCAAAAACTATTGCGCAACAATGTTGCTTCTAGTAATGTCGGTACCCGTATATTACGTTATCAAGAAAAGTCACTGGCACCTGATTAGCATAGGAGTTATGCTTTTGGGAATTCTGTTTACAGGTTCTAGAGGAGCCTTCCTGTTTGGTGGTATAATTGTACTAGCTCAAATAGTTGTAATCTTTAAATATAATATAGAATATCGTAAAATATATAAGAAGATTCTAATCGCATCCATATTGCCTTTGGCTGTGGTGGGATACTTCGCAATCCATTTCTTCTTCGGATTAAGAATCCAGTTTAGAGGAAATATGTTCTACATACAGCCGTCTAGAATTCAGTTCCTGACAACTGCTTGGAAGGACTTTATAGACAATCCTGTCTTTGGAATAGGTTTGGGTAATAGAAAGAATTTTGAAATTTTCCCATACGCAGTTGACGGAAGCATGGTTTTCTATCATAATTATGTAATGCAAATTCTAGGCAGTTTGGGAAGCTTGGGAATCGTTTCATACGGCATAATGCTTTATGAGCGTTTTGCGACTATAAAGAAAAAAATAAACGTTGAAACAATTGCTTTAATTCTCGGATATTTTGCTATACTATTAATGTCAATGACAAATCCTGGAGAGTTTACAGCAATTCCATACGAGATGTTAGTTGTTATTATATTTGTTGTTCTTGAATCGTACAAAAAGGAGTTAATATGAGAAAAGACATAAGAGAAGAGGAAAAGAGACAGGCTAAGAATAAGGCGAAATCGGGAAAGAGTCTATGCCTTTTGTCAAAGATATTGGGTATAGTATATCTTGTTGCTTTGGCAGTATTTGAATACTTGATTATTTCTTCGGGAGTAATCCCTACAAAGTTTATAATCCTACAAGCAGTTGTATTGCTGTTAATATCAATATTGATTCTGCCTATGCTGTTAATAAACAGGGCGAGAAAGAAAAACAAGATAGTAGCAACTGTCATTTCTGTTATTTTGCTAGCCGTATACGGCGTTGGTATTGTTTATTTGGGTAGCACTATGGGATTCTTAAACGGAATCATTGCATCCAGTCAAACAGTTACATACGATGTTGTTGTAGGCAACGATAACAGAATAACTGAAGAGGACACAAGCGGTCTTCAAGGTGCTAAGGTATTAATGCCAAACAGCAGTGATGATGACTACATTGATGCTGCTCAAGTTCTTCAAGAAGATTTTGAGGTCACTTTCGAACAAAGTTCAAAGGATAATAAATCCTTGCTTGAATCACTTGTAGGAAACGCTCAAGACATTGTATTTATTAGAGATGGATATTATCAACAAGTCTGTGATAATAGCGATGATGTTTCTAAGGGTACAAGAATCGTATATACTGTTAAGATTTCAAAAGCCGCTTTGGCAGCAAAGAGCACTGACGTTACTTCACAAACATTCAACGTGCTGTTAACAGGAAACGATACTAAGGGCGAACTTCAAGAAGGTCTAAGATCTGACGTTAATATGATCATGACTGTTAATCCAAAGACAAAGAAGATTCACCTTACATCAATCCCTAGAGATTACTACATTGCTCTTCCTCAAAACGGAGAAATGGACAAGTTAACTCACACAGGTATTTATGGTGTAGATTGTACTTCAGCCACTTTGGAAAATCTATTTGGTATTGAAATAAACTACTATGTAAGAGTTAACTTTACTGCAGTAGAAAAATTAGTAGATGCTATTGGCGGTTTAACTATTAAGTCTGATTATGCTTTTACAACAAGCGGACGTTTCAACAACGGATTTGAGTTTGTTGTAGGAGAAAACCAAGTTGATGGTAAGAAGGCTTTGGCATTCTGCCGTGAAAGACATGCTTTCGCAGATGGCGATAACCAAAGAGTTAAGGACCAACAAATAGTTATTCAAGCTATAGTTGATAAGCTAACTACAAGCACAGTGCTTCTAACTGACTACACAGACGTCTTAGGTGCTATTGAAAAGTACATGGAGACAAATATGTCTGCAGATGAAATCAAGTCATTGGTTAAGATGCAATTGGACGACATGAGCAAGTGGAAGTTCAGCAAGTATGCAGTTGTAGGCGGAGAGGGCTCACATACTAATATGTGCTATTCACTAGGTTGCAACGCATGGGTAATGCCACAAAGCGAAAAGTCAATTGCTAAGGCAGTAAAGGAAATGAATGAAATAAGGAATAATCCTAATAAGTAAAAAATAAAGGTAGACACAAAAGTGTCTACCTTTTTAAATTGCTATTTATACCTTCCGCTATTTTTCGCTCATAGCCTTCTTGATGGCGTCAAAGGAATCGTCGCTGATTACGTGCTCCATCTTGCAGGCATCCTGGCTAGCCGTTTCAGGATCAACTCCCAGGCTTTCCAGAAAAGCGCTTAAAACTACGTGTCTATCATAGATTTTCTCTGCCAGCTCACGGCCTTTGTCGCTTAGTGTTAGAAAACCATTTTCGTCACTAAGAACATAACCGCCGTCCTTAAGTATACCTAAGCCTCTGCTGACGCTGGGTTTGGAATATCCCATATATTCGCATATATCAATGGCACGGAGATGATCCAGTTCCTTTGATAATACTAAAATTGTCTCTAAATACATTTCGCCTGATTCTTGAATATGCATTTTTACTCTCCTTTGTTTGTATTAGCCTATCACAAAGATGGTGCCATTTCAAGCAGTATATTTGCTTATGGTGGTAAAGTATGATACAATACGCCTTTGAGGAGTTTGTTATGGAATTAAAAAACATTTTAAATGAAAGAAGCAGCATGCGAGTTTTTCAAGATCGTGAAATTCCACGGGAGACAATTAATGCCATTGTGGAAATGGCTAGCCGTGCTCCATCTTGGAAAAACACTCAGCTTGCAAGATATATAATAATTCAAGATAAAGAGCTGATTAAACGCTTCGCTACAAAGGAAGTAACTTACGGTTTTGAGTATAACATCAAAACAATTGAGGGCGCAGCTGCCCTAGCAATACAATGCCTTGTCAAAGGTCAATCAGGTTATGATAAGGATGGCACTTATTCCACTTTAAAAGGGGACGCCTTCCAATACTATGATTCAGGCATTAGTGGTGCTATATTCAGTCTAGCTGCTTTTGACCAAGGCGTAGGCACAGTTATTCAAGGGTATTTCGATGAGAATGAGATTAGGAAGTTAGTAGATATTCCAGAAGATCAAGAGGTGATTGCTTTAATCCCAATGGGCTATCCTGGCAAGGACTACAAGCCTTCACCAAGAAAAGATATTGACGAAATATTGACTTATCTATAAGGAGAAAAACATGAGAAAAGATATTAGAGAGGCCCAGGAAAAGCGTGAGGCTGCTGGGAAAGGTCTGTGTAAAGCAAGCTTGATAATTGGTATAGTATATGCCGTTCTATTCCTTGCTTTTGAAGTAATACTATTTGTGACAGGAATCATTCCTACAAAGTTCTTAGTGCTTCAATTGGTAGTTTTACTATTATTGAGTGCTTTAATAGTGCCAATGCTTATTCTTAAAAAAGCAAAGAGAAAGAATAAGATTGTGGCAATTATTTTAGCTGGCTTACTTGGAATCGTATATATTATCGGAGGCGCTTATTTAATAAACACTGTAGGATTCTTGGATGAGATTTTTGGAGACAGCGAAACAATCACTTATGACATAATCGCTCACGAAGAAAATCCTATTGATGATGAATCAGGACTTCCTGGTGCAACAATACACACTACAACTGCAGCTGACAAGGACAAGTACTATGGACAAGCCTTACAAACTTTAGCTGAATCTTATGAGGTTGAATTTAAGTCCACAGATGAAAGCTTCATGGATTTGTGTAAGGATGCATCAAAGGACAAGAAGGTTTTGGTATTCGTAAGCGACGCAAACTATGATATAGCTTGTGACCAAAATGAGGCTGTAGACGACAATACAAAGATTGTTGCTAAGATTAAAGTTGAAAAGAAGGCTCTTGCTGCCAAAGAAACAGATGTAACAACAAAGCCTTTCAATATATTAATCAGCGGAAACGATACTAAGGGTGAAATCTTGGACGTTGCAAGATCCGACGTTAACATCATTGTAAGCGTAAACCCTGTAACAAAGAACATTCTGCTTACAACTGTTCCTAGAGACTACTTCGTATATGTACCTCAAGTAGGTGCTAGCGACAAGCTTACTCATACAGGAAACTTCGGTGTTGACTGTACAGCTGAGTCCCTAGAGAATTTGCTAGGCATTGATATAAACTACTATGTAAAGGTTAACTTCACTTGCGTTACTGAGTTGGTAGATGCAATAGGAGGTATCGACGTAGTTTCAGAATACGACTTTACAACAAGCGGTAGATTTAACAATGGATACAAGTTCAAGAAGGGTGTAAACCACTGCAACGGCAAACAGGCTTTGGCTTTCAGTAGAGAAAGACATGCCTTCGCTGCTGGTGACATTCAAAGAGCGAAAGACCAACAAATCGTTCTAAGTGCAATCATTGAAAAGTGTACACACTCATCAACAGTTTTGACAAACTATTCAGACATACTTGATTCTGTTGCAAAATACTTGAGAACAAATATGTCATCAGATGACATTAAGAGTTTGGTAAAGATGCAATTTAGCGATATGGCAAGCTGGCATATTGAAACAAACATCTTGGAAGGAACAAGCCAAATGGCACCATGTTATTCCATACCAAATCTAAATGTTTTCAGCTGGATCCCTAGCCAAGCATCTGTTACTGAAGGACAAGCTAGAATAACATCCATATTCGATGGTGGAGATGGTACTATTCCAAGCGACGAACAAACAGGAACAGACACAACAGAAAGTACTGAAAATCAATAGAAGTTCAACAAAAAGCCCTTGACATACCAAGGGCTTTATCATATAATATATAAGCACTTTTATGAAATATGAATAAATAATCAGGGCTGATGGCACATCTGCTCTGAATTTTAAAGTTAGACGGAGGAATATAAAATGAGAGACAAGGTAATTTTAGCTTGTACAGAATGTAAGCAAAGAAACTATAATACTATGAAGAACAAGAAGAACAATCCTGACAGAATTGAACTTATGAAGTATTGCAAGTTCTGCCAAAAGGAGACTCTTCACAAGGAAACTAAGTAGTTTAGGAGAAAGTATTATGCCAAAGAATGTAAAGAACAATACAAAGAATAAAAAGGAAAAGAAGAGTTTCATGGAATATTTCCGTGGCGTAAAGCTTGAATTGAGCAAGGTAGTTTGGCCAACAAGGGAAGAACTAGGCTCATTCGCTGCTATCGTATTAATTTCATGCGCAGCATTTACACTTCTATTCTGGCTTGTTGATACTGGATTCTTAGCTGCTTTAAAAGCGGTATTAGGAATTACTTTAGAATAGTTTGAGTAGAGAGGATTACATATGTCAGATTTAGAAAACATGGAAGTATCTTTGGATACGGAAATCACAGAAGAAAATGACGCCGCTAAATGGTATGTAATTCATACATATTCAGGTCACGAAAATAAGGTTAAAGATAACATTATCAAGGCCGTTGCAAACAAGGGCCTTCAAGATAGAGTTTTCCAAGTAGTTGTTCCAACAAAGACTGAGGTCGTTATGGACAGCGAAGGAAGACCTAAGAAGGACAAGAACGGTAAAATCAGAACTAAGGAAGTTAAAATATTTCCATGCTATGTTATTGTTAAGATGATTGATGATAACGAAACATGGTTCTTGGTTAGAAACACTCAAGGTGTTACAGGTTTCTTGGGAACAGGTACTAGACCTAGTCCTTTGACAAAACAAGAAATCAGCCGTATGGGTCTTGAAAAGGTAAGCAATCTTGATATAGACGTGAACATTGGCGACGAAGTTCGTATTACTAGCGGACCATTTGAGGGACAAGCAGGTAGAGTTGAGGAAATTAATCCTGACAAGCAAATGCTACGTGTTATCCTGACAATGTTTGGTAGGGATACCCCTGTTGAATTAGATTTTGGTCAAGTAATCAAAAAATAATCAACAGTTTGGATATTAAATATTAAGAAAGGAGAATGTAGATGGCTAAGAAGATTGAAGGATACATTAAACTTCAAATCGCAGCAGGCGGAGCAACTCCAGCACCACCAGTAGGACCAGCACTAGGTCAACACGGTGTAAACATCATGGACTTCTGCAAGCAATTCAATGCCAAGACAGCTGATCAACCAGGAATGATTATTCCAGTTGTAATCACAGTTTATGCTGACAGATCTTTCACATTTGTTACAAAGACACCACCAGCAGCTGTATTGATTAAGAAAGCAGCAGGATTGGATAAAGCTTCAGGTGAGCCAAACAAGAACAAGGTTGGCAAGATTACTTTAGCTCAAGCAGAAGAAATTGCAAAGACAAAGATGCCTGACCTTAATGCCGCTGATTTAGAAGCAGCAACAAGCATGATTAAGGGTACTGCAAGAAGTATGGGTATTCTAGTAGAAGAATAGTTTAAGGTAGGAGACTAGATATTAACGAAAGCCTTGTTAATATAAGTCGACAGAACTACAAGGAGGTAATTTAAAATGGCAAAACATGGAAAGAAGTACAGAGCTTCAGTAGAAAAGTTCGATAAGCAAAACTTATTCGATACTGATGAAGCAATCAAGATCGTTCTTGACACAGCAAGCGCAAAGTTCGATGAAACAATCGAAGCACACTTCAAGCTTGGTGTAGATGGAAGACACGCTGACCAACAAGTAAGAGGAGCAATCGTATTACCACACGGAACTGGTAAGACTAAGAAAGTTCTAGTATTTGCAAAGGGCGCTAAGGCTGAAGAAGCTGAAAAGGCTGGAGCAGATTATGTTGGAGCAGAAGAATTAGCTGATAAGATTAAATCACAAAACTGGTTTGACTTTGACGTTGTAGTAGCAACTCCTGATATGATGGGTGTTGTTGGTAGACTAGGTAAGATTTTAGGACCTAAGGGATTAATGCCAAGTCCAAAGGCAGGAACTGTAACTATGGACGTTGAAAAGGCTTTAGTAGAAATCAAAGCTGGTAAGGTTGAATATCGTTTAGATAAGCAAAACATTATTCACACACCAATTGGTAAGGCTTCATTCGGAGCTGAAAAGCTTCAAGATAACTTCGACGCATTAGTTGGAGCAATCGTAAAAGCTAAGCCTGCAGCAGCTAAGGGCCAATATCTTAGAAGCGTTACATTAGCATCAACTATGGGACCTGGAGTAAAGGTTAACCCAGCTAAGTTAAGCTAATAATTAAATTTGAAAATAAAACCAAAGACAGCAGGTGCGAAAGCTTAATTTCCTGCCGAGGTACAATATAAATTATTGACCTCGTGCATATACGAGGTTTTTTATACGGTACCAAGAAAATGTGGTAGAAGTATCACAGAAAGGAGAACTAAATGTCAGTAGAAGCAAAACAAGCTAAACAAGTAATCATTGACGAAATCAAAGAAAAACTTGACGGAGCTCAATCAGTTGTTGTTATCGACTACATGGGAATCACTGTAGAAGAAGCTGATAAGATGAGAAAAGAGTTAAGAGAAGCTGACGTTGATTACACAGTATATAAGAATACTTTAGTAAACAGAGCTATCGACGGAACTGAATATGCAGAACTTGCTTCAGTATTAGAAGGACCAAGTGCTCTTGCAATCAGCAAGACAGATGCTACTGCTCCAGCTAGAGTATTAAATAAAGTTATTAAGGACTTCGGCAAGATGTCATTCAAGGCAGGCTATGTTGAAGGAAAATTCATGGATCAAGCTGCAATTACATCAATTGCAAACATTCCATCAAGAGATGTACTTATTGCTAAGTTTATGGGAAGCATTCAATCACCAGTATCAAAGGCAGTTCGTACATTCCAAGCTATTGCAGATGCAAAGGAAGCTTAATTTAAAAATTAGATTTATTTGAATAAAATAGAAAAATAAGGAGAAAATAAAATGAACAAAGATCAAATTATCGAAGCTATCAAGAACATGACAGTTTTAGAATTAAATGAATTAGTAGCAGCATGCGAAGAAGAATTTGGCGTATCAGCAGCAGCTCCAGTAGCAGTTGCAGGTGTAGCTGGCGGAGAAGCAGCAGCAGAAGAAAAGGACTCATTCACAGTAGTTCTTGCAGAAGTTGGTGCTGAAAAGATTAAGGTTATCAAGGTTGTAAGAGAAATCACTGGCCTAGGCTTAAAGGAAGCTAAGGACTTAGTTGATGGAGCTCCTGGAAACATCAAGGAAGATGTTGCTAAGGAAGAAGCAGAAGCTATTAAGGCTCAACTAGAAGAAGTTGGTGCTAAGGTAGAATTAAAGTAATTTAATACTTTATAGATAATACTTTGACATTGAAAGAGACTCATAAAAAATGGGTCTCTTTTTTTATGAAAAAATATAAATTAACCCTTTACAAATATACTGGATTATGATATAGTAGTAACTTGCAGTATAATCCAATAGTAGTATTTAGAGGAGAAAAAACGATGCCAAAAACCAAAGAAAACAAAGCAATAAACTTAGGTAAACAAGTCGAATCTGGTAAGAAAGGACACAAGCGTTGGTCCTACGGAAAAATCGACGAAGTCTTTGAAATGCCTAACTTTATTGACATCCAAAAGGAATCATATAAGTGGTTCCAAGAGGAAGGCCTTAGAGAAGTATTCGACGATATTTCTCCAATTAGAGATAACAGCGGCACTCTAGAGCTAAGCTTTGGCGATTATGAGTTCGTTATGGACGAAAATAGCAATCGCAGTAGTGAAGAAGAATGCAAGAAAAGAGGCATTACTTATTCTACAAAGCTAAAAGTTGCAGTTACCCTTACAAAGAAGGATGAAAACGGCAATTTAGAGCATATGATTACTATGTCATTAAAGCCAGGTGCTGGTGAAAATGGTGAAGACAAGGACGACAGAGTTTTCATGGGTGATTTCCCACTTATGACAGACAATGGTACCTTTGTTTACAACGGATCTGAGAGAGTAGTAGTTACTCAAATTGTTCGTTCACCAGGAGCATACTATGTTAAGGACATAGACAAGAACAAGAAGTGGAACGTTGGTGGCGATCAATACACTTCACAAATCATTCCAAACAGAGGTGCTTGGATTGAAACTGAAGCAGATAAGGATGGAATTATCAACGTTAAGCTTGATCGTGGGGCAAAGCAACCTTTGCCAATTTTACTGCGTGCATTCGGTTTAGAAAATCGTGATGGCGTAGATCAAATTTTTGAGTACTTTGGCGAAAGCGAAAAATTGTCAATAGCAATTGACGCTATGAATGCTAAGGGAAAAATCAATACTAAAAATGATGGTTTGAAGGCACTTTATAGAACTATGAGACCAGATGATCGTAGTGGAGACGGTGGCGAAGATGACGCTTTTGTTAGAAACGCAGACAGCTTTATTTCTAACATGTTCTTCGATCCTAAGCGTTACGATTTAGGTAGAGTAGGTAGATATAAGTATAATAAGAAGTTAGGATTAACAGAGAGAATTCTTGGACAAAAATTAGCAGAAGACATCGAGACTATCGATGGCGAAGTTTTTGAAAAGGGACAAGTTATTACTAGAGAAATGGCTAGAACTATTGAAAATTCAGTTGTTTTACTAGGACGTGTTCCAGCTCAATATGTACTAATTCAAGATCCTAAGAATCCTGAAGGAGTTATCAGAGTTGTAGGTAACGCTTTCGTAGATACTTTGGAAATCTTAGATTATGTTAAGGAAGAGTATGGCTTTACAGCACAAGATCTTAAGGAATTAAGAGTTGCTGACAAGGTATACTATCCTTTATTGCAAGAAATTTTAGCTGACGAGACTATTGCTGATAAGGATGCTTTTGCAAAGGCTTTAAAGAAGAACAGATTCGCTCTTTCACCTAAGCATTTGTTAGAAACAGACCTATTTGCAGCAGTAGGCTATCTGTTGAATTTATACCAAGAAATCGGTCACTTAGATGATATCGACCATCTTGGAAATCGTAGATTAAAGACTGTTGGCGAATTGTTACAAAACCAATTCAGAATCGGTCTAGCTAGAATGGAAAAGTCAGTACGTGAAAAGATGTCAGTACAAGATCAAGAATCAATGACACCTCAACAATTATTAAACGTAAGACCTGTTTCATCAGCTATTCGTGAATTCTTTGGAAGTTCACAACTTTCACAATTCATGGACCAAAACAATCCGCTTTCAGAAATTACTCATAAGAGAAGAATTTCCGCTTTGGGACCTGGTGGTTTGACTAGAGAAAGAGCCGGCCTTGAAGTTCGTGATATTCACCACTCTCACTATGGAAGATTATGTCCAATTGAAACTCCAGAAGGTCCAAATATCGGTCTTATCGGTTCACTTACTGCTTATGGCAGAGTAAATGAATACGGTTTCATTGAGACTCCATACAGAAGAGTTGAAAAGGTATTGGATAAGGATGGAAATGTTGTAAATTCAAGAGTTACTGATAAGGTTGATTACCTAGACGCTGACAGCGAAGAATCATTGGTAATCGCACAAGCTAACGAACCTTTGGACGCAGATGGATGCTTCATCAATGCAAAGGTAGCTGCTAGATCAGTAATATTTAATAAAGCTACTCTTAAGATGGAAGGTGAAATTTCACTGGTTGCTCGTGAAAGAGTAGATTATATGGACGTATCACCAAAGCAAGTAGTATCAGTAGCCTCAGCTATGATTCCTTTCCTTGAAAAGGACGACGCTAAGCGTGCTTTGATGGGTTCCAACATGCAACGTCAAGCTGTTCCTCTATTAGTAACTGAAGCACCAATCGTTGCTACAGGCATGGAAGCAAAGGCTGCTCGTGATTCCGGCGCAGTTATCCTTTCAGAAGCAAGCGGTGTTGTATCATATGTTGATGCTGACAGAATCGTTGTTACTGATGAATTAGGCGAAGAACACGAACACGTTCTATTGAAATTCCAAGGTACTAACCAAGGAACTTGCATTAACCAAAGACCAATCGTTAACCATGGCGACAAGGTAGAAAAGGGCGAAGTTATTGCTGACGGACCTTCAACTGCTTTGGGAGAAATTTCTCTAGGAAAGAACCTATTAATAGGCTTCATGACTTGGGAAGGATACAACTTCGAAGACGCCATCGTTCTTAACGAAAGACTTTTAATGGATGACGTTTTAACTTCAATCCATATTGAAAAGCATGAAACAGAAGCAAGAGAAATTAAGGCTCTTGGTTCAGAAAAGATAACAAGTGAAATCCCTGGAAAGAGCGAAGAAGCTCTAAAGAATTTGAAATCATTCGATCCTCAAGAGGATGGTATCATTCACGTTGGTGCTAAGGTTTCAAATAGAGCATACCTTGTAGGTAAGACTACTCCAAAGGGAGACACTGAAGAAACACCAGAAGATAAGCTATTAAGAGCAGTATTCGGTGAAAAGGTTAAGGAAGTAAAGGATACTTCACTTAGACTTCCACATGGACAAGCTGGTGTTGTTATTGCAACAAAGCAATACGATAGAACAAATGCTGCCGACAGAGAGCAATTAGCTCCTGGAGTAGATAAGGTAGTAAAGGTTTACGTTGCTACAAAGCGTAAGATTAACGTAGGCGACAAGATGTCAGGACGTCACGGTAACAAGGGCGTTGTATCAAAGATTTTACCTCAAGAGGATATGCCATTTATGGAAGATGGAACACCATTGCAAGTAATGCTTAACCCTCTAGGTGTACCTTCCCGTATGAACATTGGACAAGTATTGGAAGTTCACTTAGGCTTAGCTGCTAAAGCAAAGGCTGAAAAGGAAGGCGTTGATCAATGGTATGTTGCTACACCAGTATTCGATGGTGCTAGCGAACAAGATGTTATCGACTTGTTAAAGGACTGCGATATGCCTGAAACAGGAAGACTTAGACTTCGTGACGGTAGAACAGGTGAGTATTTTGAAAATCCTGTAACAGTAGGTTACATGTATATGTTAAAGCTTCACCACTTGGTAGATGATAAGATTCACGCAAGAAGTACAGGTACTTATTCACTTATCACTCAACAACCTTTAGGTGGTAAGGCTCAATTTGGTGGCCAAAGATTTGGTGAAATGGAAGTATGGGCTTTGGAAGCTTACGGTGCAGCTTATACTCTACAAGAAATCTTAACAGTTAAGTCTGACGATAGAGACGGACGTACTGCAACTTACCAAGCAATTGCGAAGGGCGGAAACCTTTCAAAACCAGGAATCCCAGCTTCTTTCGAAGTATTGAAGAAGGAAATGCAATCACTTGGTTTGGATATTAGAGCTTTCGATGAAAACGACGAAGAAATCTTTGATGATGCAAAGATGAAGCCTGAGAGAGATGTAAAAGCATTTACTCAAGGTGATGACGATATGTTTGATGACGAAGACATGGATATCCTAAGAGAAGATGACTTCGGTAGCGATATGCACATCGTAACTGAAGAGGAAGATGCTAATTTATAGTAAGGGAGGAGAATAAAGATGAACGGAAAAAACGATAAGAACAATTTTAAATATCTACGTATCAACTTAGCTTCCCCTGAAAAGATTAGAGAATGGTCATACGGTGAAGTTACAAAACATGAAACTATTAACTATAGAACTTTAAAGCCTGTAAAGGGTGGATTATTCTGTGAAGTAATCTTTGGACCTACTAAGGATGGCACATGTGCTTGCGGTAGATATTCCAAGGAAAGAACTAGAAACGCAGATAATCAAGTTAAAGTTTGCGAAAAGTGTGGCGTAGAAATTACATCTAAGGATGTTAGAAGAGAAAGAATGGGCCATATTGAACTTGCTACTCCTGTATCACACATCTGGTACTACAAGGGCAACCCTTCAAGAATGGCAGTTCTTCTTGATACAGATTTCCAACCTAAGCAATTAGGCAACATTCTTTACTACAAGAACTACATTGTTACAGCAGTAGATGCTGATGTTCCTGCAGTAAAGAAGAAGGATATCTTAAGTGAAGAACAATACAGAGAACTAAAGGATACTTATGGCAACAAGATCACTGCTAAGATGGGTGCTGAAGCCATTAGAGATCTTTTGGAATGCTGGTGGGATCCTGAAGAAAGAGATGCTGAAATCGCTGCTATGGCTGATGGCCCTGAAAAAACAGCAGCTAAGCATGATAGAGTTAAGGAAAAACTAGTAGAACTTGAAGCTGAACTTCATTCAGAATTAATCAATGAAACAAGCGGACAAAAGAAGGAAAAACTAGTTAAGAGATTAAAGGTAGTTAGAGAATTTATCCAATCAGACAATGAACCTAAGTGGATGATTTTCGAAGCTCTACCTGTAATTCCACCTGAACTTAGACCTATGGTTCCACTAGAAGGTGGTAGATTTGCTACTTCCGACTTAAATGACTTATACAGAAGAGTTATTAATAGAAATGAAAGATTAAAACAACTTCTTGCTATCAATGCGCCTGAAATCATTGTTAGAAATGAAAAGCGTATGCTTCAAGAAGCTGTAGACTCCCTAATCGATAGCAATCGTAAGGGTAGAGCATCTATGGGTGGCACAAAGCCGCTTAGATCTTTGACTGATATGTTAAAGGGTAAGCAAGGTCGTTTCAGACAAAACTTACTAGGTAAGCGTGTTGACTACTCAGGACGTTCAGTAATCGTAGTTGGACCTGAACTTAGATTCTGGCAATGCGGTCTTCCAAAGAAGATGGCTCTTGAATTATTCAAGCCATTCGTAATGAAGAGACTAATGGAAGAAGGTTTTGCTAATAACAATATTAAGACTGCAAAGAATATGGTTGAAGCAGAAGACCCATGCGTATGGGATATTCTTGAAGAAGTAATTGAGAACCATCCTGTAATGCTAAACCGTGCGCCTACTCTTCACAGACTAGGAATTCAAGCTTTTGAACCGGTTCTAGTAGATGGTAAAGCAATTCAACTTCACCCTCTTGTTTGCGCAGCTTTCAACGCTGACTTCGACGGTGACCAAATGGCCGTTCACGTACCACTTTCACCAGAAGCACAAGCAGAGGCAAGATTCTTAATGCTTTCAATTAACAACATTCTTGCACCTAAGGACGGTTCTCCTATTACAGAACCATCACAAGACATGATCCTAGGCGCTTACTACCTAACAATGCCAGGTTACTGCATGACTAAGGGCGTAAGAAATGGCAAGGAAGTTGACATTAAAGCATTGGACGAATTCGATGAATTCATTCAATTAAACGATATGACTTTAGGCGAATTAGTTGCGAATGCTGACAAGAAGACTAAGGTATCAGATGAATTAAAGCTAGACCCTGCTATGACTGTTAAGGAATTGTTCGGATTTAGCCTAACAAAACTTGGACTTCCTGAAAGCATCAGCCCTAAGGTAGTATACTATGTTGGCGCTTTTGTAATGGACGTTGCGAAGGAAGCCAAGGATGGAGATTATCTAAAAGCTGCTAAGGCAGTACTTGAAAATAGCAAGATTGACTACAAGAAAGAACTTGCATCTAAGGCTGAAAGATGTCCTGAAAAGGGTGACGGTAAGGTATTCGCTGACGAAGCAGAAATGTTAATGGCATACCAAACTGGAGCCGTTTCGATGCATGCTTTAGTAAAGGTTCGTAGATATCTTGATGAAAACGACAAGAGAGGTCAATTAGTTCAATCAACAGTTGGTAGATTTATCTTTAACCAAGGAATTCCTCAAGATTTAGGATTCGTTGATAGAGAAAAAGATCCATACAAGCTTGAAATTGACTTCTTGTGCAACAAGAAGAAACTTGCTCAAATCGTTGCAAAATGCTTCGATAGATATGGAAATAAGAAGACTGCAGAGTTGTTAGACTATATCAAGGATACAGGCTATCACTACTCAACTCTTGCATCATACACTATCGGTATTTCAGATATGGAAGTACCAGAAGAAAGAGCAACAATCATTGCAGATGCAGATTTACAAGTTGCACAATTAGACCAATACTTTGAAATGGGTCTATTAACAGACGAAGAAAGATACGTTCAAACTTGTGAAATTTGGAACCAAGCAACAAACAAGGTTGCAGACGCAGTTATGGAATGCATGGCTGCAGACAATAACCTTTCAATCATGGCAACATCAGGAGCCAGAGGTAATAAGGACCAAATCAAGCAAGTATCAGGTATGAGAGGTACTTTCGGTTCCGCATCAGGTAAGACTGTAGAAGTTCCAGTAAAATCAAACTTCAGACAAGGTATGAGTATTTTGGAATACTTCATTTCTTCCAACGGTGCAAGAAAGGGACTTACAGATACTGCCCTAAGAACAGCCGACTCTGGATATTTGACAAGACGTTTGGTTGATGTATCACACAATGTAATCATCACTGAAGAGGATTGTGGAAGCACAGAAGGAATCGTTGTTAAGGAAATTCCAGGACCTACAGAAGCTATTGAAAAGCTTAGCGAAAGAATTTCAGGCAGAACATCATGCGATGACATAATCGATCCAAAGACTGGAGAAGTTATTGTTAAGGCTGGCGAAGAAATTTCAAAGGCAGAAGCTGCAGCAGTTGAAAAGGCTGGAATTGAAAGCGTTAAGATTAGATCAATTCTTAAGTGCAACTCTGAACATGGAGTATGTGCTAAGTGTTATGGTAGAGACCTTGCAACAGGCGGACACATTAGTGTTGGCGAAGCTGTTGGTATTATCGCCGCTCAATCAATCGGTGAACCAGGTACTCAATTAACAATGAGAACATTCCATACCGGTGGTGTAGCTGGAGCAGGCGGAGACATCACAGGAGGTCTTCCAAGAGTTGAAGAATTGTTTGAAGCTAGAGAACCTAAGCAATTAGGCGTTATCGTTAAGAACGATGGTATTGTTAAGGAAATTAACGAAGACGAAAAGACTGGCAGAAAGACTATTATCGTTGAAGCTGAGGATGGCAGCAACGATACATATGATGTAAAAGCAAGACTTGGTATCTTTGTAAATGTTGGCGACAAGGTTATCGCTGGTCAAAACATGACAGAAGGCAACCTATGTCCAAAGGATATCATGGAATATGCTGGCACAGATGCAGCTTATGAATATATCGTTAACGAGGTTCAAAGCGTATACAAGGGCCAAGGTGTAGACATCAATGACAAGCACATTGAAGCTATCGTTAGCCAAATGCTTTTGAAGGTAGAAGTATTAGAAAGCGGAGATACATTGTTACTTCCAAATACTATTTACAGCAAGAAGGAAGCTCTTGAAGCTAACGCAAAGGCCGTTGCAGAAGGCAAGGAACCAGCTGTATTTAAGCCAATTCTTCAAGGAATTACTAAGGCCGCAGTATCCAGCGAATCATTCTTATCAGCAGCATCATTCCAAGAAACTACAAGAGTTCTTACAGATGTAGCTGTTAAGGGTAAGACTGATCACTTAGTAGGTTTGAAGGAAAATGTAATTGTTGGTAGATTAATACCAGCAGGAACAGGTTTAGACAAGTACAAGAATATTGAAGTTGATTACGGCGAATCAGAAGAGGCTATTAAGGACTATTTGAGAGACGAAATCGGCGGAAATGATGATACTTTTGGTTTATTCAAAGAACTATAGTTTAAACATTAAAATGCGCAGTGTATCTGCGCATTTTTTGTTGAAAATTTAATTGACTTAGGGCTTTTGCTATGGTAAAATAATCTCGTATGCGACCGGTAAATTTCGCATACTAAAATTAATCAAAATTTTTGAAGAAAGGAGAAAAGAATGCCTACTATTAATCAATTAGTACGTCAAGGAAGAACTAGTGCAGTTAAGAAGTCAACTGCTCCTGCTTTAAACAAGGGAATGAACTCATTAAAGAGAGTTCAAACAGATGTTAGCTCACCTCAAAAAAGAGGAGTTTGCACTTCAGTAAAGACTGTTACTCCTAAGAAGCCTAACTCAGCGCTTAGAAAAGTTGCCAGAGTTCGTCTAACAAACGGAATGGAAGTTACAGCTTACATCCCAGGAATTGGACATAACCTACAAGAACACAGTGTTGTACTTGTAAGAGGCGGAAGAGTAAGGGACCTTCCAGGTGTAAGATACCACATCGTTAGAGGTACATTAGATACTGCTGGTGTTGGTGAAAGAATGCAAAGCCGTTCAAAGTACGGTGCAAAGAGACCTAAGAAGAAATAGTTTTTAGGAAATCGGGAATAGTAGTGCTCTTTTCAAAGATATAGATTCCTTGTATTGAGCACCACGGCATAGAGTTTATGTCGAGTACCCCGTTAGTAAGACTTGGAACCTTAATTGCAGGTGATCCAAGAGTAATCTAAAGGCATGGCTTTTAGGTGAAGAAAGTGCGATTGGACAATAGTCCAAAAATTAGTTATAACACGGATGATCCCGTACTAGATAAGACAGAATCGGGATTATTATTACGAGGAGGGAAGAGAAGTGCCAAGAAAAGGTAACGTACCAAAGAGAGAAGTACTTCCAGATCCAATGTACAACAGTGTCCCTGTTGCTAAGCTTATCAACAGCATCATGCTAGATGGTAAGAAGGGCATCGCTCAAGACATTGTTTATACAGCATTCGCAAAGGTTGAAGAAGCAACAGGCGAAAATGCTTTGGAAGTATTTGAAAAGGCAATGAACAATATCATGCCTACAGTAGAAGTTAAAGCTAGAAGAATCGGTGGTGCTAACTATCAAGTTCCAATTGAAGTTAGACCAGAAAGAAGACAAACTTTAGGCCTAAGATGGTTAACTAAGTACACAAGACTTAGAGGCGAAAGAACTATGGCTGAAAGACTAGCTAAGGAATTAGTAGATGCAGCAAACAATACTGGTGCATCAGTAAAGAAGAAGGAAGATACTCATAAGATGGCAGAAGCTAACAAGGCATTTGCACACTTCAGATGGTAATTATGAGTTTACTATTGACAGTCGGAAAGAAGGATATAGATGGCAAGAAAATTCAAGCTTGAAAATACTAGAAATATCGGTATTATGGCTCATATCGATGCCGGTAAGACTACTACAACTGAAAGAATCTTGTACTATACAGGTAAAACACATAAGATCGGTGAAACACATGATGGTGCCGCTACTATGGACTGGATGGATCAAGAAAAGGAACGTGGTATTACTATTACTTCAGCCGCTACAACAGCTCAATGGAAGGACACAAGAATTAACATCATCGATACACCAGGACACGTTGACTTCACAGTTGAAGTTGAACGTTCACTAAAGGTATTGGATGGTGCAGTAACTGTCCTTTGTGCAAAGGGTGGTGTAGAACCACAATCCGAAACAGTTTGGAGACAAGCTGAAAAGTACGGTGTTCCTAGAATGATTTTCGTTAACAAGATGGATATTCTAGGCGCTGATTTCTATCACGTTGTAGATATGGTAAGAGACAGATTAAAGGCTAATGCAGTTCCTGTTCAATTACCAATCGGCAAAGAAAACACTTTCGTCGGAATTATTGACTTAATTAAGATGGAAGCTGAAATTTACAAAGATGACCTTGGTAAGGAAATCGAAATAACATCAATTCCTGAAGATATGATGAATCAAGCAGAAGAGTACAGAGCTGCTATGTTAGAATCAGTTGCTGAAACTGATGAAGAACTAATGATGAAGTATCTTGAGGGTGAAGAATTAACAGTAGAAGAAATCAAGAAGACTATTCGTAAGGAAACTATCGCAGGAAACATGGTACCAATGCTTTGCGGTTCAGCATACAAGAACAAGGGTGTTCAAATGATGTTGGATGCAGTAATTGATTACATGCCAGCTCCTACAGATATTCCTGCTATTAAGGGTGTTGTTCCTGACACAGATGAAGTTGAAGAAAGACATGCAAGCGACAAGGAACCTTTCGCAGCATTAGCTTTCAAGATCATGGCAGACCCATTCGTTGGTAAGCTAGCATTCTTCAGAGTATATTCAGGAACTTTAGCATCAGGTTCATACGTATTAAATGCTTGCAAGGGTAAGAGAGAAAGAATCGGTCGTATCCTACAAATGCACGCAAACCACAGAGATGAAATCGATATGGTTTACTCAGGTGATATTGCAGCAGCAGTTGGTTTAAAGGATACAACTACAGGTGATACTCTATGTGATGAAGATCACCCAATCATTCTTGAATCAATGGAATTCCCAGAACCAGTAATTGAAATTGCTATTGAACCAAAGACTAAGGCAGGTCAAGAAAAGATGGGCATCGCACTTGCTAAATTGGCAGAAGAAGACCCAACATTCAAGACTTACACTAACCAAGATACTGGCCAAACAATTATCGCTGGTATGGGTGAACTTCACCTTGAAATCATCGTAGATAGACTTCTTAGAGAATTTAAGGTAGAAGCAAACGTTGGACAACCTCAAGTTTCATATAAGGAAACAATTACTCAAGCTACTGATGTTGACTACAAGCACAAGAAGCAAACTGGTGGTTCAGGTCAATATGGTCATGTTAAGATTAAGATGTATCCTAGAGAAGCTGGTTCAGGTTTCGAATTTAAGAACTCAATCGTTGGTGGTGCAATTCCTAAGGAATACATCCCTAAGATTGAAGAAGGTATCGTAGAAGCTATGGAAAACGGTCCAATCGCTGGATTCCAAGTAGTTGACCTAGGAGTTGAACTATATGATGGTTCATACCATGAAGTTGACTCATCAGAAATGGCATTCAAGATTGCCGCAACTATGGCATTCAAGGAAGCTTGCAAGAAAGCTAAGCCAGTACTTCTAGAACCAATTATGAAGGTTGATGTAACTGTACCTGAAAACTACATGGGCGATGTTATCGGTGATATGAGCTCACGTAGAGGTATGATTAAGGGCCAAGACATGAACAATGGTGTAACAGAAATTCACGGAATGGTTCCACTATCAGAAATGTTCGGTTACGCAACAGACTTAAGATCAAAGACACAAGGTCGTGGTACATATGTAATGCAAATGGACCACTTCGAGAAATTACCAGATTCACTTGTTGAAGCAAAGGTTAATAAGTAATTTAAATAAGGAGAAATAACAATGGCAAAAGAAAAATTCGAGAGAAACAAACCACATATTAACATTGGTACAATCG
>JAKSSL010000006.1 GCA_024403115.1 Clostridia bacterium | reverse complement strand
CTTCGTGGCCCTTGCCCAGTATCAGCAGAGTGTCTTGGCTGTCCAGCAAGGATATGCCCTTCTTAATAGCTTCCCCACGATCTTCAATGACTTGATAATTATCGGCTTGACAACCTTCAGTCAAATCTCCTGCAATATGGTCAAATTCTTCGCCGTAAAGATGAACCATTGTCACTATTGCAAAGGCTGAATTCTCTGTTGCAATTCGCATCATTTCAGGACGTTTGCCACGGTCCCTGTTACCACGGACGCCGAAGACTATGTAAATCTTACCTGGCGTAATTTCGCGCACCGCGTTGATAATCTTCTCCATGCCGTCAGGAGTGTGGGCATAATCTACAATAATCAAATTATCCTTGTAGTGGCGAGTCTCCATGCGACCTTCTCCGTTTTGAAGTTCTGCTACCATTTGGCGGATCTCTTCGTAGGAAAAGCCACGCTCCAAAAGTATAGCGATAATTGGAGACAGGTTATATACATTGTATTCTCCAATTAAAGGGCTTTCAAAGGCCATGCCGTTTAGGCAAAAGCTAGTTCCCTTCATGCTATTTTGAATATTTGTGATTTGATAATCGCACTCAGCTTCTCCAAAGAACTTGTTAGTGTTTTCTTCCAAGACGAAGTGTTTGTGCCATGGATCGTCAATATTGAGATATGCTGTGCCATCTGCTTTTAAGGCCTTGAAAACTTCCAGCTTTGCATTGGCATAGTTTTCCATAGTCTTGTGGAAATCCAGGTGATCACGAGTCAGGTTAGTAAAGATTGCATAGTCGAATTTCAAAGTGTCCATACGACCTTGGACTATGCCTTGGCTGGAACCTTCCACCATGAAAATTTCACAGCCCTGGTTATATGCGATTACAAAATCCTCATACAAATCGCACAGGTCAGGTGTTGTATTTCCGCTTGCTCCTTCCTTACCTTGAGGTGCATAAAAACCGATTGTTCCAACGTATGCTGATTTAATTCCTAGACGGTTAAAAGCCTGATATGCCAAGAAGGCAGTTGTTGTTTTCCCGTTGGTTCCTGTAACCACCAAAAGTCTCATCTTCTCAAATATTTGAGAGAAGTTTTCTACCAGGTAGCTTTCCAAATATTTACGACAGTCCTCTACAAAGGTGAACTTGACGCCGGGAACATCTGTGTTGACATTATATTCCTGACAAAGTTCTTTATTACAAACTATTTCTGTAGCCCCATTTTCAATAGCTTTTGGAATGAATTTGTGGCCGTCTGACATGATAGTTTTAAGGGCAAAGAATGTGTCGCCTTTATTAACTTTTCTTGAATCTGCTTTTACATTGAATAGCATATTACAAAAGTCCTTTCCTTATTTATATATATTATATCACAATAATTTTTCAATTTCGAGAAAATGATAGCCTCAAAGGCCCCTGGAGTATTGTTTTTGCTTGACAATTTGAAATATATTTGATAATATTACATCGTGATTTTTAGTATCATAATAAAATAAGGAGGAAAAATAACATGATTGAATCAATCACAAACGTAGTTGAAGCGATTATTAATGTGTTATATCAACCATACATCGTTCCACTACTATTAATCGTTGGCGGCATTTACTTTACAATTAGGTGCAAAGGTCTCCAGGTTAGATTGTTTGGTGAATCATTTAGAGTTATAATGGAAAAACCTCATTCAGAGGGTGGCGTTTCTTCATTTGGTGCCTTAATGGTATCAACAGCGTCCCGTGTTGGCACAGGTAACATTATAGGTGTAGCAACTGCTATCATCCTTGGCGGCCCTGGTGCAATTTTCTGGATGTGGATCACTGCGATCTTGGGTGGAGCCTCAGCATTTGTTGAATCCACACTAGCCCAGATCTACAAGAGAAAGCACGTTGGAACCCTAGAAAAAGAAGGTTTGTATTATGGCGGTCCTTCTCATTATATGGAAAGAGGATTAAAGCAAAGATGGTTAGGCGTATTCTTCGCAGTATTAATCATCGGAACATATGCTTTAGCATATAACATGCTTGCAGCATACAATCTTCAATCCACATTTGGTGCTTTCAGCTTCTACGATGAAAGCACAACTCCAATCATTATCGGTGTTATCTTAGCTGTTATCTTTGGTGTTATCATAATCGGCGGAGCAAAGAGACTAATCAAGGTTACTGAATTCTTAGTACCTATCATGGGTGTTATCTATATTGCAATTTCATTAGTAGTATTAGTAATGAATGCTGGAAACTTAGGACATATGTTCGGAGCTATCTTCTCAAGTGCATTTGACTTTGGTGCAATCTTCGGTGGTTTCACTGGTTCATGCATTATGTGGGGTATCAAGAGAGGTCTATACTCAAACGAAGCTGGTATGGGTTCTGCTCCTAACGCTGCTGCAAAGGCAGACGTTTCCCACCCTGCAAAGCAAGGTTTAGTTCAAATGTTATCAGTATTTATCGATACTCTATTAATTTGTACAGCAACAGCATTCATGTGCTTGAGCACAAATGTTGAATTAGGAATCTTCAACGAAGATGGTGCTGCAAACGCTGCAGGATATGTACAAGCTTGTATGGGAGAAACATTAGGCGACTTCGGACCTATCTTCCTATGCATCGCAATGTCATTATTTGCATTCACTACATTAATTGGTAACTATTCATACTGCGAAGGTTGTCTATCATTCATTTTGAAGCACCCTGCAACAGATACTCAATTATTAGTATTTAGAATTATTTCAACTGTCCTAATCTTCTTAGGATGTATCGCATCAGCTGGATTAGTTTGGGACTTAGGAGACTTATTCCAAGGCTTCATGGTTATCACAAACGTACCTGTAATCCTAATCTTAGGAAAGAAGGCATTCGATTGCTTGGATGACTACGTAGCACAACGTAAGGCTGGCAAGAACCCAGAATTCAAGGCTGAAACAATTGGTGTAAGCGAAGAAGATGCACCAGCTTGGTATTAATATCCAAACAAAAATATTTTAAAAAGTAAAGAAAACTAAAAACGATTAATTGGCAGAAGGCTTTGGCCTTCTGCTTTTTTATGGGCCAATACCTTGAAATTACAAGGTGTTTCAGTGTATAATGTTTATGTATATGCGTTTAACGCCAAATAAGGAGATTCGAGGGAAAAATGAAAGACATTAAAATCAGAGAACTATTTAAAAACTACAAAGACTTTGACGGACAAGAAATTGTCGTAAAAGGATGGGTTAGAAATAATAGAAATTCCAACAAGTTTGGATTTATAGATTTAAACGACGGTACATATTTCAAATCTGTACAAGTTGTTTATGAAGAAGAAAAGCTTACAAATTATGAGGAAGTAGCAAAGTGCTATGTTGCTACAGGTTTAATGGTTAAGGGTATTTTGGTTGTTACTCCTGATTCAAAGCAAGAATTTGAAATCAAGGCAACTGAGGTAAAGGTTGAGGCTGAGTCCACTCCTGATTATCCTATTCAACCAAAGAGACATACTGTTGAGTTCCTTAGAGAGAACGCTCACTTAAGACCTAGAACTAATCTTTTCTCAGCTGTTTTCAGAGTAAGATCAGTAGCTGCTTATGCTATTCACAAGTTCTTCCAAGAGAGAGGCTTCGTATATGTTCATACTCCAATCGTAACTGGAAGTGACTGCGAAGGCGCTGGCGAAATGTTTAGAATTACAACTTTGGATTTGGAAAACCTTCCAAAGAAGGAAGACGGCACAGTTGATTACTCTGAAGATTTCTTTGGAAAAGAAACAAGTTTGACAGTTTCAGGACAACTTGAGGCTGAAACTTATGCTTTAGCTTTTAGAGACGTATACACTTTCGGACCTACTTTTAGAGCCGAAAATTCAAATACTGCTAGACATGCATCCGAGTTCTGGATGATCGAACCAGAAATTGCTTTTGCTGACTTGGAAGACGACATGGAATTAGCAGAGGACATGATTAAATACATCCTTTCATATGTTATGGAAAACGCTCCTGAAGAAATGGAATTCTTCAACAAGTTCGTTCAAAAGGGCGTTCTTGACAGAATGAAGGAATTGGTTAACAGCGATTTTGGCAGAGTAACTTATACAGAGGCCGTAGAATTGCTTAAGAAGTCAGGAGAGAAGTTCCAATATCCTGTTGAATGGGGTATCGACCTTCAAACTGAACACGAAAGATATTTGACTGAAAAGATTTTCAAGAAGCCCGTATTTGTAACTGATTATCCTAAGGATATTAAAGCTTTCTACATGAGATTAAACGATGATGGAAAGACAGTTGCAGCCGCTGACTTGTTAGTTCCAGGGGTAGGAGAAATTATCGGCGGAAGCCAAAGAGAAGAGCGTTTAGATGTACTTACTGCTAGAATGGCAGAGCTTGGTCTAAAGGAAGAAGATTACAGCTGGTACCTAGATCTTCGTAAATATGGTGGTGTAAAGCACGCTGGTTATGGATTAGGATTTGAAAGAATTATTATGTATATGACAGGTGTTTCAAACATCAGAGACGTACTGCCATATCCTAGAACTCCAAAGAATGCAGAATTCTAATTTTTCTGCCCTACGAGGTTAAGATGAGATATAAGCTATATTTGTTTATTGAACCAAGTAAAGATGATGTTGACTATGGTGGAACAAAGCACAAGCTATATGATTCTATTATGATTATAGCTGCCATAGTTTCCATTATTCCACTAATGTTCAAGTACAATAACAACACTTTTAATGACATTAATACTATTACTACAGCTATATTTGTTGTGGACTATTTGTTTAGATGGGCAACTGCGGATTTCCATTTGAAAGAGCATGGATTCCTAGCTTTTCTGAAGTATCCATTTACGCCTATGGCTATAGTGGATTTGTTGTCAATAATCCCAGGATTTATTGTTGTTTATAGCTCTTTGAAGCTGTTCAGAGTAGTAAGGTTGTTAAAGTGTTTGAGAATATTGAGAATCATCCGCTTTTCACGAAGCATATCAATGATTACTAGTGTTCTAAGGCGTCAAAAGAATGCCTTGTTCATGGTAATTATATTAGCTTTTGGCTATATTTTGCTTTCAGCAATTGTGGTATTCAATGTTGAACCTGAGACTTTCCATGATTTTGGAGAGGCTTTGTATTGGGCAACAGTTTCTCTTACAACAATAGGTTATGGAGACATCCTGGTAACAGGGGCTGCTGGTAGAACTTTCGCCATGATTTCCGCTTGCGTTGGTATTGCGGTAATAGCTATGCCTTCGGGTATCATTACAGCGGGCTTTGCCGATGAAATGAGAAAGCGTCGTGAGTACAATGAAAAGATCAAGCGTGAAGAGGACGAGGAAGGCGTTGGCGCAAGAGAAATAACAGAGGAAATGCGTCACCAATTGCGTGAGATCAAGAAGAAATATGATTTCGGCGAAATGACAAAGAAGCAATACAAAAAGGCTAGATGCATATTGCTGGAAATCGATGAGGACGATCCTTACGAGATATACTTTGATTAAAATAGAACCTTATCAACTTAGTTGGTAAGGTTTTTTATTGCCTTTAACACGCACAAAAAAAGCAGGCCGAAGCCTGCACATTTCTATTAGTCTAATGGAAGAGGATTTCCTTCGCCGTCAAATAGAGGTAGAGTTTGCAAGAAGAAGATGTCATCTCTCTTTGCAGCGTCTGCTTCTGCTAAAACAGCGCCCTCGCCTGCGATAGTACAATCAATTTGTGATAGTAGGTTTTCAATACCTTCTAGTGATGCACCTGTTGAAATAACGTCGTCGATTACCAAAACTCTCTTGCCCTTTAGCATTTCAACTTCTACGTCGCCAAGGTAGATTGCTTGGTTGTGAGTAGTTGTGATGCTGGATAGAGTTGATGAGATTGGATTTTCAATATATACTTTCAATCCCTTACGTGCGATTACGTGTTGCTTGCCTGAAAGTCTTGACATTTCATAAGCTAGGGAAATACTCTTTGCTTCTGGTGTAAGGATTACATCAAAATCAGGAGCTTTTTCCAATAAGCCCTTTGCGCAAGCTTGTACCATTTCCACATCGCTGAACAGGATAAATGCTGCGATTTGTTTGTCAGGAGCGATAGGGTATAGTCTTAAATCTCTTTCAATACCTTCGATATTAATTCTGTAAGTCTTTTTCATAACTTTCCTTCTTTCAAAACCTTAAAATAAAAGTGTGCCCTTTCAAGGACACACTTATTATACCATTTTAAGCTTATAGTTTCAATTAGGAAACTACCATGTATAGTACGAATAATGCGGCTGAAATCCACATTACTACAGGAACTTCCTTGATCTTGCCAATAGCAACCTTTAATACTACGTATGAGATGATACCGAACATGATACCGTTAGCAATTGATGATGTGAATGGCATCATGATGATTGCTAAGAATGCTGAGATAACTTCTCCAAGGTCAGCTTCGTGCTTTGACCAGTGAATATTTGATACTGACTTCATCATTAAGAAACCAACATAGATTAAAGCTGGAGTTGTAGCGAAGCTTGGAATTGATAGGAAGATTGGTGATAAGAATAAAGCTACGATGAATAATCCACCTGTCCAAACTGATGCTAAACCAGTTCTACCACCAGCACCTACACCAGCAGTTGATTCTACATATGAAGTTACAGTTGAAGTACCAAGGCATGCACCTGCGATAGTACCGATAGCGTCTGATAATAGAGCTTGCTTAGCGCGAGGAAGGTTTCCTTCTTCGTCAAGTAAGTTACCTCTTTGAGCAACGCCGATTAGAGTTCCAACTGTATCGAAGATATCTACATATAAGAATGAGAATACGATAACAGCGAATTCTAGAATATGTTCACCTATCCATGCAAAGTCAAAGTCGAATAAGTATGGAGCAGTTGGGATAACATTGCTGAAGTCTAAGTTTAGCATTACTGAGAATACTCCAGCTTCAGGATCTGGAACATACCAACCAACTAATTCAGCTAGCATACCAAGAACCCAAGTGATTAGGATACCCCAAAGGATAGCTCCCTTAATCTTCTTGCTTTCCATAAATGCGATGATAAGAACACCAACTAGTGAAAGAGTAACGCCTGCGCTAGCAAGATCGCCAAGAGCGATTCCGCCTTCAGTTGTTACAGTTACAGCACCTGAGTTCTTAAGACCGATAATTGCAACGAATAAACCAATACCTACTGTAATACCATATTTTAAGTTTGAAGGGATTTCGTTAACTAGCTTTTCACGGAAGTTTGTGAATGATAGTAGAACGAAGATGATACCTTCAACTAGGATTGCAGCTAATGCAACTTCCCAAGGATGTTCTGTGCCAACCATTGGGCATACAGTATATGCAAAGTAAGCATTTAATCCCATACCTGATGCCAAAGCAACTGGGTAGTTAGCAAGGAAGGCCATGATTAATGTACCAATACCTGCTGAGATACAAGTTGCAGTAAATACTGCACCGCTGTCCATGCCAGCACCTGATAGGATTTGAGGGTTAACGGCTAAAATGTAAGCCATTGATAAGAATGTTGTGATACCAGCGACCATTTCGCGCTTTTTGTTAGTACCACGCTCTTCAAGTTTGAAGAATTTTTCCATTTTGTCTCCTTTCAAATGAAAAACTGTTTGGCTTTTTGGAAATGTCCTATAGTCACATTTCGAAAAAGCACGAGCAATAATTAATTAAAAGAAAAACAAAAAATAGACTTAAAAAGTCTATTTGCCAATTAAAAACCCAAACACAGGAATAAATAATTCCCATAATTTAGACCAATAGTCGTAACTTAAAGGTGTACGGTAGAAACGTGAGAACCCAATCTGCAAAATTTGTAATTTTCGATTAATATCTCACCTATATTGGCAAAAATATTTTGTTTTTACACAAAAATTATACCATAGACCTTTTTTTAAGTCAATTGAATATTGTAGAAAAATGTTGTAAAATAGGGATGTATTTGGGAATTTTTAAAGATTAAGGAGAAAATCATGAATAAACCTGTATTGGTAATTATGGCGGCTGGAATGGGATCCCGTTACGGCGGTTTGAAGCAAATTGATAAAATAACAGAGTCAGGTGAAATAATCCTAGATTTTTCATTATATGATGCCATGCTTGCCGGCTTTGAAAAAGTTATCTTTATTATAAAGCGTGAGCATGAAGAGGCTTTTAGAGAGCTAATAGATGGAAGAGCTGGAAAGCACATGGAAATAGAATACGCTTTCCAAGAATTGAGCGACATTCCAGATGGATTTGAGATTCCTGAGGGCAGAGAGAAACCTTGGGGAACTTGCCATGCGGTAATGGCGGCTCGCAATTTGATAGATGGACCTTTTGCAGTAATAAATGCGGACGACTACTACGGCAGTGGTGCATTCCAAAGCATGTACGATTATTTGGAACAGGCCCAAGATGGAGATAAGTACAATTATGCCATGGTGGGTTATCAGGTTGAGAACACTTTGACAGAAAACGGCACAGTTTCTCGTGGAGTGTGCAAGCAAAGCGACCAAGGCATGCTTGTAGATATTGTGGAAAGAACTAAGATAGGCTGGTTCGACGGCAAAATCTGTTATGATGAAGATGGTGCTTTAACAGAGGTTGAAAAGGGAGCTTTGGTTTCCATGAATTTCTGGGGCTTCACAAAGTCATTTATGGATGAGATGATTGCCAGATTCCCTGCTTTCTTAGAAAAAGCCTTGGTGGAAAACCCTATGAAGGGGGAATACTTCCTACCTGGCGTAGTGGATGCTTTGCTTAAGGAAGACAAGGCTCAGGTTAAGGTTTTAAAGTCAGCCGATAAATGGTTTGGCGTTACATATAAAGAGGATAAGGAGGGCGTAACAAACGCTCTTGAATCCATGAAGGATCACGGACTATATCCTGAAAAACTTTGGAGGTAATTATGAAGGTTTTCAATTCCGTACTGGAGTTAGTTGGAAACACTCCTCTACTTAAACTTAATAAAATTGATACAGGAAAAGCCAATGTGTACTGCAAGATTGAGAGCTTTAACCCTGCAGGCAGTGTAAAGGATAGAGTTGGCATAAACATGATAGAGCAAGCTGAAAAGCGCGGGGATTTGAAACCGGGAGCGACAATCATTGAACCAACAAGTGGTAACACTGGAATAGGTCTTGCCATGTCCGCAGCGGTAAAGGGCTACAAGATGATTTTGGTTATGCCTGAAAATATGAGCATGGAAAGAATTAAGTTGGCTAAGGCCTATGGCGCAGAGGTGGTTTTGACTCCCGCTGAAAAAGGCATGGCCGGAACCATAGAGAAATCCGCAGAATTGAAAGAGACAATTCCAGGAGCATTTATACCAGGTCAATTTGACAATATGGATAATGCTCAAGCTCACTATATGACAACAGGTCCAGAGATTTACGAGGACTTGGATGGACAGGTTGATTGCTTTGTTTCGGCTTTTGGAACAGGTGGAACTATATCTGGCACAGGCAAATATTTGAAGGAAAAGAATCCAGCTTGCAAGATTGTTGGCGTGGAACCATTGGATTCTCCTTTGGTAACAAAGGGACTTGCAGGTCCACATAAATTGCAAGGAATCGGTGCGAACTTCGTTCCCAAGATTTTGGATTTGGATATTATTGATGAAATATATTTGGCTAGCACTGAGGACTCATATAAATGGGCTCAAACAATAGCCAAAGAAGAGGGCGTTTTAGTTGGCATTTCTTCAGGAAGCGCTTTGTATACCGCAATGGAACTTGCCAAGAAAGAGGAATTTCAAGGCAAAAACATTGTTGTAATATTAGCAGATAGTGGAGAAAAATATTTATCCACAGATTTATTCTAAGGAGGGAAAAATGTTAGAAATTAAAAATTTAACAAAATCCTATGATGGCAATAAGGTTGTAGACAATTTGAGCCTTAGTATTGCCCCAGGGGAAATCTATGGTTTTATTGGCCATAATGGTGCCGGTAAAACTACAACAATTAAAAGTGCAGTAGGCATATTGGAGTTCGATCAGGGAGAAATCTATATTGATGGAAAGAATATCGCTACAGAAGCTTTGGAATGTAAAAAGATTATTGCATACATTCCTGATAATCCTGATTTATATGATTTCATGACAGGAATCCAATATTTGAATTTTGTAGCGGATATTTTCGGAGTTTCCGCTCAAGACAGACAGGAAAAGATTAAATACTATGGAGATTTATTTGAATTAACAGGCAGTTTGGCAAATTCTATCGCCTCATATTCTCATGGTATGAAGCAAAAACTTGCCATTATTTCTGCTTGGATTCACAGCCCAAAATTAATAATCATGGATGAACCTTTCGTAGGTTTGGATCCAAAAGCATCTCACATAGTAAAAGGTATGATGAGAGAACTTTGCGATGAAGGCGGAGCAATCTTCTTCTCAACACACGTTCTAGAAGTTGCTGAAAAGCTTTGCGACAAGATCGCAATTATTAAACAAGGCGTATTAATCAAACAGGGCACAATGGAAGAAGTTAAGGGCGATGAAAGTCTAGAAGCAGTATTCCTTGAATTGGAGGATTAATATGTTTAAGGTATTAGTAAAAAAACAATTCATGGAGCTTTTTAGAAATAGCTACATAAACAAGAAAACTGGGAAGGCGAAAAGCAGGGGCCAAATAAAAGCATCCTTTTTCATCTTTGCCTTTTTGATGGTATTGTTAGCTGGCGTTTTCTTCTTTATGTCTGCCATGATTGGATCTACACTGATTCCAATGGGCATGGCTTGGCTATATTTCTCTATTGTTGGAGTTATGGCTTTTCTATTAGGCGTATTTGGCAGTGTGTTTAACACCTATGCCGGAATATATAAATCAAATGACAATGAGATATTGCTTTCATTGCCAATTAAACCTTCAGTGATTTTGGGAAGCAGACTGCTTAGCGTATATGCGCTGTCCTTCCTATACACATCCTTGGTGTTGATTCCTGGCACAATTTATTATTGGATAGCAGGCGATTGCGGAATATTGCAAATTGTTTGTCCTGTAATACTTTGGTTTGCTATGGCATTTGCAGTATCAGCCGTAACTGCTTTCTTGGGCTGGGTAGTTGCATTCTTTGCTAGAAGAATTAGAAATACAGCAATTATTTCCACAATTTTAGGCGGTGGATTCTTTGTAATCTATTTCATCGTTTGCCAAAACTTCCAATACTATATTGAAGCTATTGCGGAGAACGCAGGACAGATTGGAGATACTATTAAGAAAGCCTTTTATCCAGCTTATGCTTTTGGCGAGGGAGCCTGCGGAGGAATTATTGAATTCCTAGTATTCCTAGTAATATCTGCAGTTTTGGCTTATCTGGCTTACTTGCTTATGGCAAGAACCTTCATTAAGATGGCTATATCCAACAAAGGAGCTAAAACTAAGGAGTACAAGGAAAAGACTGTTAAAGCTAAGAGTGTTGGAAAAGCTTTGCTTTGGAAAGAGGCTAAGCGCTTCACTTCCAGCACTACATATATGTTGAACTGCGGATTGCTATTGGTAATCGCCGTTATAGGCGCTGTTGCAATAATTTGGAAGGGCCCAGATATAGCCCAAGTGCTTTATCTAATTCCAGATATTGAAGAATATTTGCCAGTGGGAATTATAATGCTAGTTTTCCTTGCTGCAAGTACTTGCGTAATTTCTGCGCCTTCAATTTCTTTGGAGGGAAAGAATATTTGGATTTTGCAATCCTTGCCTATAAAAGCATATGATGTCTTATCGGCAAAAACAAAATTCCACTTTATCTTGTCAGCCGTAGCATCCTTGCTTCTATCACTAGCTTGCGTATTTGCTTTTGATATAGTAGATGGGGCATGTGCAGTTTCAGTATGTTTGGCAACAGTGGTTTATTCATATGTCATTGCAGATATTGGTTTGATATTAAACTTAAAGATGCCAAATTTAACATGGACTAATGAGACAGTTCCTGTTAAGCAAGGTGCGCCAGTGGTAATAACTCTATTTGGCGGCTGGCTTGTAGCAATGTTAGTTTTCGGTGCCTTCCTAGGATTAAGACTTGGTTTAGGCGTGGATATTGGAGCAAGCAAATATTGCGATGTCATCCTAATCATACTAGTTTTGGTACATATGTTATGTGACAAATGGTTAAAGGGAACAGGCAGTAGAATCTTCGCAAGCTTATAGTCTTGCTAACATATATAAAAAAATAAACAGCGGTGCTATGCATCGCTGTTTTTGTAATCTGTATAAAATATTCCTTTTACGGCAAATAGGCAGGCTAGGCCTAAAACTATTCCGCACAGTATATCGCTGAACCAGTGAACGCCTATATACAGGCGACTGAAAGCGACTAATACTGGAAGTATAGCCAGAATAAGTGCTCCAATTTTGGCCCAAACTTTGTCAAAAGTTTTAAACAGTATGTAGGCTAGGAGCAAATATACGAATATGGATGTTGCGCTATGACCTGAAGGGAAGGAATAGTCCATAACATCTTTCCAATCTATTAGATAGTTTGATGCATCAGGTCTAGGCCTTTGCATAATATTCTTTGTCAGTATATATATTCCTAGATTTGTTAATTCACCAATTGCTAGAGGAACCCCTATTTTGAATCTTGTTTTTGGAATCAGTAGGAGTACTAGGATCAGGGCTATCATCAGCTTGACGCTTGCCAGCTCTGTAATATTGGTAAAGAAAGCGTCAAGACCTGGGGAGCGAATTGAATTAATCCATTCCTGAGCAATTCGATCCACAGCGCAAGGGCCGCTTCCATATGCACTTCCTATGTAAATTACCAGACTTATGAAGATGCCAAAGAATATGGCGGCTGGTATTAAGCTCTTTCTTTTCATATTAATCTCCTTGCTTGATATTTTACCATATTTTTGCTAATATGATAAAAAATAATTGGAGGTGGATTATGGTAGTAAATGTAACAACAGAAACTTTTGAACAGGAAGTTTTACAATCGGACATTCCAGTTATAGTTGATTTCTGGGCTAAATGGTGCGGCCCTTGCAAGATGATGGCCCCTGTATTGGAAGCTATTGCCGAAAAATATGAAGGCAAATTGAAGGTTTGCAAGGTGGACACAGATGCGGAAATGGAACTTACAGCCAGATTTGCTGTCATGTCAATTCCAATGTTTGGACTATTTGAAAATGGTGAATTTGTGGATCAAACCGTAGGCTATATGTCCGAGGAAGATTTATTTAAAAGCTTAGGCTTAAACTTATAGGAACTAAAAAAGCGACCAGCGTGAAAGCCGGTCGCTTTTTGTATAACTTTCTATTCTTTTACTTGTGCTTGAGCTTCTTCTAGGGCTAACTCGTCCTTTGTTTCTTCTGCTAAGTTTGAAACGATAACGGCTGAGAAGATGACTGCGCATCCAAGCCATTGGTACCAAGCCATTGAATCGCCTAACAAGATTACACCGGCGATACAAGCAAATACGGATTCCAAACTCATTAGCAATGAAGCAACTGAAGGATCTGCCCACTTTTGTGCAACAACTTGTAAAGTATATGCAACGCCACAAGAAAGGATACCAGCATACAGAATTGGAACAATTGCTGTATTAATTGCATCCCATGAAGGATCTTCAAAGATGAACATAGCTATGCATGTAAGTCCACCTGCTGTTAAGAACTGGATACAGGATAACTTAAGACCATCCATATCTGTTGCAAAGTGGTCTACTACCATAATATGTACTGCGAAGCAGAATGCACATAACAATACGAACAGGTCACCGATTTGTAGATGGAATTCCTCTTGTCCCATTAAAGTCAACATGTAGAAACCTAGTGCGCCAAGTCCTACGCAAAGCCATAGGATTGGTTTTACTTTCTTTCTTAGGACTACACTGATAATAGGAACGAATGCGATGTACAAAACTGTAATGAATCCTGCTTTACTTACTGTTGTAAAGTTTACACCGTATTGTTGGACATTTGATGCAATACCTAAAGCGATACCGCAGAAAACTCCGCCAATGATTTCACTCTTTGCGAATAATGGAGCTTTAGCACCTTCCTTTGGATCAGGACCAACTAAGCCTTTGAACTTTCCCTTGTTCATAATTACAATAACGGGAATTAGTACTAAACCGCCTAGTAGGGTTCTAACTCCGTTAAAAGTTAGGGCTCCGATTTCTCCGCCATCCTTTTGTGCTACAAAAGCTGTACCCCAAATTATTGCTGTTATTAGCAATAATATGTTACTTAACATTTTTTTGCTCATTTTTATACCTCGAGTTTTCAAAAATTAGTGATTCTTTTTGAAAGTATATAGTCCGCTACCTGCTAGAGCCATAATTGCTAACCAAAGTAATGGGCTATTTTCATCACCTGTTTTTGGAGAATTGTTGTCATCTGTGTCGTCAACATCTTCGCCTTCGTCAGTGATTTTGTCATAGTGAGCAACTACTACATAGTCTTTGCCCTCTGTAACTTCCAATGTATATTCAGCATCTTCTGATAGAAGATTACCATCTCCATCGTACCATGCATCAAACTCATATCCGTAATCTTCATTAGCTACAAGTTCGTATGTCTTAGGACCGAATAGTGATGATTCGAATTTAGTGTAACCGCTGTCGCCATCAATGGAAATGTCGCCTACGCCCTTCTTGTTTGTCTTGATTAGAACATTAGCTGCGTCATCCCAGTCTTCATATAGGAATACTGCATATAGAACAATGCCGTCTGTTCCTGGGTATGAAACTGTATATTCAGCTTCAGTGCTTACAAAATCTTCTTCGCCACTGTTTGCGTCCATCCATCCTAGGAACTTATATCCTTCATCAGGTATAGCCTTGAAAGTTGCGCTTTGTCCAGCCTTTAGGCTCTTGCTACAATAATCTGCAGCAGCGCCACCGTCTACTGAAACTTTACCGCCAACAGGATCATCAAATCCACCAGCTGCTGGTTGACCATTTACATAGTAGTTTAGACCTGCCATAGTCATAGCTTCAGCATTATCTGCGAATTTAGCTTTAATAGTATAAGCGTTGTCTACTAGGTCAAGCCAATCAAATTCAACATCGTAAGGACTTGAGTAGGATACTGCCATTTCGTTACCGTCTCCGTCTACAGCTGCCCATGATCTGAACACATAACCTTCATCAGCTTTTGCTTTTAAAGTGTAGCTGCTGCCGTCAACAATAGTTTCGTCGATTGATGCGCTTTCTGTACCATCGTTTAATGTAACTTTACCGCCAACTTGCTCTCCTGTTATTAAGTGTGCAACGCTGACTTTTAAATGATTTTCTGCTGGTTTAGCAAAAGCACAAGTAGTACTTGCTACAAGTAGAACCAGCACGGTTAAAATTGATATAAATTTTTTCATTTTAGCCCCCCTATACTGTTATTTACCGATTTTCCTTAGGTGCCTTTATTTTAGCACAAAAGCCCAGTCTTAACAAGCAAAAACATAGTGCCAATAAAGGGACTATATGGTATAATAAAAGCATGAAAAATATTAGAGAAAAGCTATATTTGGCAGGATTTGGAGAAGACTGCGTCAAATTGGCAAAGGAATACAATTTAAAAGTTGAAGTAAACAGTTCATGCATTTCAGAAAATCTTGATCCTGACAAGATTAGTGGTACTTTGGATGCTATTAAATTAGCGCTAGATGAAAGTGGCTGTGAGGAGGCAATATTACACGGACCTTTTACAGAGATAATTCCAAGTGCCATCGACCCATTTATACGTGAATGTGGTATGACACGCTTGAATCAGGCCTATGATTTGTGTAGAAAGCTGGGAATCAAAAAGATGACCGTTCATTCCGGTTTCATTCCTGTAATGTACTACAAGACTTGGCACATACAGAAATCCGTTGAATTCTGGAAGGAATTCATGAAGGACAAGGAAGATTTTGAAATTTGCATTGAAAATGTTTTGGATGAAGACCCATATATGCTAAAAGAAATTGTGGATCAGCTTCACAACAAGAAGGTTAAACTGTGTTTGGATTTAGGACACGCTAATTCTGTGAACAGCAAATATAAATTGGCTCGCTGGATCAGCGCTATGGGTGAAGATATTGATCATTTCCACATTCATAATAATAATGGTGACCACGATTCCCATAACAGCTTGGGTGATGGTAATATTGATTATGAAGAAATGCTGGATTTGATGGAACAGCATGCACCAAATGCAAGCATTTGTATTGAGAGTCACAATCTAAAGGAATCATTAGATTGGCTTAGTGAGAGAGGATACATATAATGGAAAAGGAATTAAAACAATTTATAGATAAAATCGAAGGCTTAGATGTGGTAGCCATGGAAGAGGCTGAATCCAGACAGGAACAATTGGCAAAGCCAACTGGAGCTTTGGGTGTTCTGGAAGAGCTTTCCATTCAATTGGCAGGTATCACAGGCAATGTAAAGAACAAGATGGATAAGCAGGCCATCGTTGTAATGTCTGCTGATAACGGCGTCGTTGAAGAGGGGGTAGCTTCTGCTCCTCAGTCCGTAACTTATTCACAGACAATAAACTTTACTAGAGGTTTAACAGGAGTAGGCTCACTGGCTAAATACTATGATATCGATTTATTGGTAGTTGATTGCGGAGTCAAGATGAATCTTCCTAAGGATTTGCTTGTGGCAAGCCCTGTAGAGAATGGGGAATTAACAAAGAAGATTGTGGACAGGAGAATGGCTCCAGGTACAAACAACCTTGCAGTTGAGCCAGCAATGATTCGTGAGCAAGCTATTGCCAGCATTATTACAGGTATTGAGTGTGCAAAAGCTATTAAATACACTGGCCATGACATCTTTGGCGTTGGTGAAATGGGCATAGGCAACACTACAACAAGTGCTTGCATCTTGTCCGCATTGACTGGAGCAAGTGGCAATGAGGTAGTAGGCCGTGGTGGCGGATTAAACGATGCAGGCTTGATGAAAAAGATTGACATTGTAAACAGAGCGTCTCAAAGAGCCGTAATGGAAAGCGAGGATGTAATCGACATTTTGGCTCAAGTTGGTGGATTTGATATCTGCGCTATGGTAGGCGCATATTTGGGAGCTGCTGTTTACAAGATTCCAGTAGTAATTGATGGATATATTTCTGCGGTGGCAGCTTTGGCAGCAACAAAGATTGAGCCTAAGTGCAAGGCATATATGATAGGTTCTCACGAGTCTACAGAACCTGGATATTTAATTGCTATGAAATATTTAGGACTAACTCCTCTGTTTAATTTGAAGATGAGACTGGGAGAAGGTAGCGGTTGTCCTATTTCTTTCAAGATAGTAGAGGCGGCTTGTGCCACTATGAATTTGATGGCTACTTTTGAAGAGGGTGCCATTGATGCTGATTATCTTGAAGAGGGAAAGGAAGGAAATTTCTTCTAATGATTTATTTTATTAGCGGTGGCTGTAAAAACGGAAAATCCTATTACGCTCAGCAACTGGCGAAGAAACATAATGCAGGAAAGATGTACTATGTTGCTACAATGATTCCTCACGATGAGGAGGATTTGGCCAGAATCAGACGACACATTTCTGAGCGAGATGGTTGGGGATTTGAAACCATTGAAGAACCTCTAAAGCTTAGCAATATTACTGAGAATTTAGATGGATCCTATTTGGTTGACAGTTTAACAGCACTGGTACAAAACAATATGTTCAGAGAAGATGGCAGTTTTGTGGAGGACGCAGGTCATTTGGTTTTCCGCGAGCTTGAGGCTTTTATAAAAAAGCTAAGAGACAATGGAGGCAACGCCGTTTTCGTTTCTGACTACATATATTCCGATGCCATTTTCTATGATGAAATGGTAGAACAATATAAAAAGGAGCTTGCCTATGTGGACAGGAAGCTGGCAGAGCTAGCGGATCAGGTTTACGAGGTATGCTATAGCAATATAAAGGAGTGGAAATAATGAAAACTTCTGAGAAATTAAAATATGGATTTTTCATGGCTTGGGGGACTTTTTCCAACATCCCTTGTCCTAACAAAATCTGGGATAATCGTGCCCAAAAGCAAATGATTTCCTTGGTGCCCATAATAGGCCTAATCGTGGGAGGATTACTGGCATTGGAGCTTTGGCTAATTCCTGCCATAGGTCCTTTTGTTCCCACTTGGGGATTGGCATTTCTAATGCTGATTACACCGGTTTTCGTCTGCGGTTTGTTCCACATGGATGGCTTTATGGATGTTATGGATGCTTGCCTATCCCGTAGACCAATGGAAGAAAAGCAGAGAATTCTCAAGGATTCCCATACTGGGGCTTTCGCAATGATTGCCATGGTATTTGTAATCCTATGCTTCTTGGTAGGTCTAATTATGGCAATAGACTCCATAGATTATGGATATACTTCCAATACAACTTTGTATCTTGCAATTTTGTACATTCCATTTTCTTCAAGAGTTTTGGCGTGCCACGATGTGCTTAGATGCCCAAGCATAGACCAAAGTCAGTACAAATCAATGGAAAAGAAGAAGTCATATTTGATTCTATTAGAAATTCTTCTTCCACTTGTTTTGACAGTGGTGGAATTTGTGGCTGACCCTGATGTTTTCAATACTTGGACTTGCCTTTGCCCTCTATATGGATGGTTCTTAGGCCTTGTACTTGGAGCCATAGTGGGTCGCTGGGCGAGAAAGCAATTAGGCGGAATGAATGGCGATATTGCAGGCTTTGAAATAGTAATTACTGAAGCTTTAATGGTATTCTTTGTAGGTGCTTTTAACTACATAGGATCAGGAATGTATATGGTGAATAACTTATGGTATTAATATTTGGTGGGGCATATCAGGGCAAACTTGAATATGCTATGAAGGAATTTAATATTGGAGAAGAGCAGGTCTTCACCTGCACTAGCGATAATCTTTTGGCCGAAGTAGGCCCTGAATTTGCAATCGTTGATAAGATTGAAAATTGGGCTTGGGAGCTTACTAAAGCAGGCAAGCGCCCTGTGGAAGAAATTGATCTTGAGGCCTTGAAGGACAAGATAATAATTGCTCGAGATAACAGTCAGGGCATAGTGCCATTGGACGAAGACGAAAGACAATTCCGTGAGGATATGGGCCGACTTTTGATGGCAGTATCCAAGAATTCCGACAAGGTGATTAGAGTATTTTGTGGACTTGGTGAGGTGATTAAATGATACTTTGGGCAGTTCTGCTTATAGTGACTTTGGCAGTACCGGCAGTAAGCCTTATGACAGGTCGTGCTTTAGGTGGTAACAATATTAAAATTACAGGGATTGCGGCCGTGATTATGGCTCTTGTTTCCCTGATAGTTATGATTATCTTTTTCTCTGCAAAAGCAAAAACTGTGGCAATAGCAGCATGCGCGGTCACAGGTGTAGAACTTATTGCTTTTGTGGTGCTACTTATGATTATTAACATGAAGGAAGGCAGAAAAGCTGCTTTAGCTGAGTATGAAAAGAAGAAGGAGGATGAGCAATGAAAATACTTGTTTTAAACGGAAGTCCTAGAAAGAATATGAATACTGCTTTTATGTGCCAGGCTTTTAAAGAGGGTGCAATGGAGGCAGGCCACGATGTTGAAGTAATACAAGTTGGCACTATGGATATTAAAGGATGCACAGCATGTGAATATTGCCACACTACAGGTGAAGGAATATGTACTCTAATCGATGATATGGTTGAGATACTTCCAAAGCTTAAGGACTGCGATATGTTAGTGTTCGCATCGCCTATTTACTATATGGGAATGACAGCTCAAATGCATGCGGCAATCAATAGAATGTATGCAGTGGGCAAGCCTGGAGCAAAGAAGTTTGCTTTGTTATTAAGCTCAGGCTCTCCTGGATTTTATGATGCAGCCATTACTCAATACAAGCAAATCGTAGGCTTTATGGGTGCGCAAGATATGGGCATAATTACAGCTTACGGTGATCAAAACAAGTCAGAAGAAAAGAAGGATGAAATCTTTGCCTTTGCTAAGGCTCTATAGAGGTATTTTATGGGTAGAAAAGGATTCACTCGTGAAGGAGTTCTGGGGACATTAGAAATACTGAAGAAATACAGCGACGAAGATCACTATCTTAGCGCTAGCGATATTGTTGCCAAGATGGAACAGCTTTATGGCATTAAGGTGGAGCGCAAGAGCATTATGGCAGATGTTGATACCCTTAACTCTATGGGCTATGAGGTGGAGTCCACTCGAGGAAAGGGATACAGGCTTCGCACTCGCAGTATTAAAAGCGCAGAGTTAAAGCTTTTAATTGATGCTGTGATGACTGCTAAATTCATTGACGAAAAGGAAAGCCGTGCTTTGGCAGAAAAGCTGAAGAATATGGTAAGCACTTATGAGAAAGCGGAGCTGGAAAGAAATATCCGTATCGTGGACAATGTTAAAACGGGAAGCGATTATGCTTTACAAGCCATGGATAAAACAAACAGCGCCATAAATCAGGATGTGGCTTTTACCTGCAAATATATGCAGTGGGACCGTAACAAAAAGCTGGTGCCAAAGTATCAAGGCCAAATATACACTTTAAGTCCTTGGCAGCTGATTTGGGAAGGGGAAAACTATTACGTCCTTGCTTATCATCACGAAAAAGAGGCGATCAAAACCTACAGAGTTGACAAGCTTAGCGATATAAATCTTCTTTCAAAAGCCAGAGAAGGGGGAGACGAGTATAAGCAGAATTACGAGAAGAAATTCGGCCGTAAAAGTTTCCTAATGTTTGATGGCGAACTTAAAAAGGTGAAAATAAAATTCCCTAAGGAGCTCCTTGGCGTCATGATAGACAGATTTGGCACAGAACCGATCATTTTCGACTGTGGCGAAGGATACTATTTTATTAATACGGAAGTTGTGGTATCCAATCAATTCTACGCGTGGATTTGGTCCCTTCAGGATGTGGAAATCCTAGAACCTACCGATGTGCGAGAAGCTTTTTTGGAAAGAACAGAAAATATTTTAAAAAAATATGAAAAATAATTTCAAAGTCCCAATATTGGGACTTTATTTGTTGTATAATATAGACACCAAAAGGGAAACAACTCATATACTCCTTTATATTCGTTGTAATGTTCGTTTAGTACTTATTCATTTTTTTTATACTTCATTTTCTTTTTTCTAAGCTCCCCATTGAGCTGTGCGAGGGATTAGGCACAGTTAGTAAGTGGGGAGTTTTTTCGTTGATAAAAGCCGTTTTTGACGGCTTTTTTTATAATAATTTAATAGTATTTTAATAGTATATGCTATAATATAGGCATGACTAAAGAAATTGTAATTAAAGGCGCAAAAGAGAATAATTTGGATAATCTTACAGTAAGACTTCCTAGAGATAAATTTATCGTTTTTACAGGATTATCAGGTTCGGGAAAGTCATCACTGGCTTTTGACACCATTTATGCAGAGGGCCAAAGAAGATACATGGAAAGCGTGTCTTCCTATGCCCGCCAATTCCTGGGCCAAATGGAAAAACCAAATGTGGAATTTATAGATGGACTTTCTCCAGCTATTTCCATAGATCAAAAGACAACTAGTAAAAACCCAAGGTCTACTGTAGGTACAGTAACAGAGATACATGACTATTTGAGATTGCTTTATGCTCGTATAGGAATACCTCATTGTCCTGTTTGCGGAAAGGAGATTTCTTCTCAATCCATAGATCAAATGGTGGACGATATTATGAGCTATCCTGAGGGTAGCCGTTTAATGATTCTGGCACCTGTGGTTCACGAAAAGAAGGGAACTCACGAGAAGCTTATTGAAAGGATTCAAAAGGAGGGATTTACTCGTATTCGTGTAGACGGTGAGCTTAAAATCATAGGCGAAGACGAGATTAAACTGGAGAAGACATATAAGCACACTATTGAAATAGTTATAGATAGAATTGTAATTAAAGCGGGTCAGCAAGGAAGAATTGCTGAGGCTTTGGAAATTGCAGTATCAGAGGGTCAAGGCTTAGTCTTGGCCAATATTGACGTTAAGCTTGCACAGGGCGAGCACGAGGCAAACGAGAAGAGAGAACTGGAAAAATTGTACAGCACCAAGTTTGCTTGTCCTGAGCATGGAACTAGCATAGAAGAACTTGAGCCTAGATCATTTTCATTTAACAGTCCTTTTGGCGCATGTCCAAAGTGCAGCGGACTGGGCTTTACCTTGAAAATAGATCCTGATTTGATAATCGTTGATCAGGATAAGGGCATAGGCAATGGAGCCCTTCATCAAGTGTTCAGTTCCATGGAGCTGACAAAGGGATTCTGGAGACAGACAACAGAAGCCTTGGCAAAAGCCTATGGAGTTTCCTTGGATACTCCTTACAAGGATTTGCCCGATGATTTCAAACAGGTTCTCCTATACGGTAGCGGTAACAAGGACTTAGAATATGTCTATGTGAGCCGTCACACAGGAAGCGAACAGAAGAGAAAGCATCCATACGAGGGCGTAATTACCAATTTGGAGCGCAGATATCACGAAACAAATTCCGACTGGTTTAAGGAAAAGATGTCAAAATATATGACTACTGACATCTGTCCAGAGTGCAAAGGCAAGCGTTTCAAAGCAGAAATACTAGCTGTAAGCGTAGGCGGAAAGAACATATCTGAGCTTTCAGATTTATCCATAATCGAAGCTAAGAAGTTTGTGGAAAGCCTTCAGTTAAATGATAAGGAAAAGCTGATTTCAGCTCAAATTCTTAAAGAAATAAAAGCTAGACTACAATTTTTAATAGATGTAGGATTGGATTATTTGACACTATCCAGAACAGCGGGAACTTTATCAGGTGGGGAAGCTCAAAGAATTAGACTTGCCACTCAAATCGGTTCCGCTTTAATGGGAGTGCTATACATTTTAGATGAGCCTAGCATAGGCTTGCATCAAAGAGATAATGCCAAGCTTCTTAAAACTCTACGTGAGCTGACAGATGTGGGCAATACTTTAATCGTGGTTGAACATGACGAAGAGACCATGAGAGAGGCTGACCACATTGTGGACATAGGTCCTCGAGCTGGAGTTTATGGTGGCAGACTGGTTGCACAGGGCACAGTGGAGGATATTATTGCTTGTAAAGAATCCATTACAGGACAATATTTATCTGGAAAGAAGAAAATAGAAGTACCTGAAAGCCGTAGAAGTGGCAATGGCAAAACCATTACAGTTAAGGGCTGCAAGGAAAATAATCTAAAGAATATTGATATTGATATTCCACTGGGAAAATTTGTCTGCGTAACTGGGGTTTCTGGTTCAGGAAAAAGCTCATTTGTTAATGAGATTCTATACAAGGGCATCGCTTCAATCACTAACAGATTGCAAGAGGTCCCAGGCAAGCATGATGAAATCCTAGGTATTGAAAATATCGATAAAGTAATTGATATTAATCAAAGTCCAATAGGTAAAACTCCTAGGTCAAATCCTGCAACTTATACAGGCATGTTTGACAGCATCAGAGACTTGTTTGCATCAACACCGGAAGCTAAAATCCGCGGTTACAAGAAGGGAAGATTCAGCTTTAATGTTAAGGGCGGAAGATGTGAGGCTTGTAGTGGAGACGGCATTACAAAAATTGAGATGCACTTTTTACCAGATGTTTACGTGCCATGTGAAGTGTGCGGAGGCAAAAGGTATAACAGGGAAACCTTGGAGGTTAAGTACAAAGATAAGAACATATTTGATGTTTTGGATATGAGCGTAAGCGAGGCTAAGAGCTTCTTCAAAAACATTCCAAACATTTACAAATATCTTAAGACTTTAGACGAGGTGGGACTTGGCTACATTAAGCTGGGACAACCTTCCACTCAGCTATCAGGCGGTGAAGCTCAAAGAGTAAAGCTTGCCACTGAGCTGGTTAAACGTTCTACAGGTAATACCTTGTATATTTTGGATGAACCTACTACAGGTCTTCACTTTGCAGATGTGGACAAGCTACTTCAAGTATTGGATAAGCTTGTTGATCAGGGAAATACTGTAGTTGTAATTGAACACAATTTAGATGTTATAAAGCGAGCTGACCACATTATAGATTTAGGACCAGAGGGCGGTAATCGTGGTGGTACCATCGTTTGTTGTGGAACACCTGAAGAAGTGGCTCAGTGCGACAAATCATATACAGGACAGTTTTTAAAAGGAATTTTGTAATATGAAAATTTTATTAGCAGAAGACAATCAAATACTTAATGAAACTTTGAAAAAATCATTGGTTAAAACAGGTTATGCAGTTGATAATGTTTTTGACGGAGAAGATGCGGTTTACTATGCGCAAAACGGTCAATACGATGTTATCATTCTTGATATTTTGATGCCTGGTTTAGATGGCTATCAAGTTGTCACTAAGCTACGTGCTGAGAAAAACATGACACCTGTTCTTTTCCTTTCAGCTTTGGATTCTGTTGAGGATAAGGTAAAAGGATTGGATCTTGGTGCAGATGACTATTTAGTTAAACCTTTTGCTTTTGAAGAATTAAATGCAAGAATAAGAGTTTTAACTAGAATAGGGGCAAATTTAAATGATAATTGCTACCAAGTAGCAGATATTAAACTTGACCCTAATGCTCACAAGGTATTCCGTGGCGATGAAGAACTGGAACTTTCTGCCAAAGAGTATAGATTGCTGGAATTACTAATGAGCCACAAGGGAGACATAATCACTCGTCAACAAATTGAGGAGAGCCTGTGGAGCTATGATTACGAAGGATACAGCAATGTAATCGATGTATATGTGAGCAAGGTTCGTAAGAAGATTGACGGTGGACGCGAGAAGAAACTTCTCAAGACAGTTAAAGGCCTTGGCTATACTATGAGAGAGGAATAGCGATGAAAGTACGTGTGAAAATCACAATATGGTATGCCGTAATTTTAATAGCTATTCTGTTGATATCTCTAATCGTATATTACAATGTTTCCAAGTCATATATTGATACTCAAGTTGAGACCACTTTGGATAATGTGGTTCGATCTGACCTGAAAGATGTGGATATTGCCAAATCAGGGACTTATTCAGAAAAAGATGCTCAGGAGATTATTAATCTGGATGCTCATTATGATTTGGTGGTTGGAAAAGGTTTTCTATCTGAGTTTAATGATGTAAACGTGGGCATATATGATGATAAGACCTACCTATACGGTCAAGAGGACTCCACTTTCAGCGCCTATTATGGCACAGGTGAAATCCTGGAAGTTGAGGATGGAGGCAACCTTAAATATGCTATTTCTGAGGAATTCACAAAATATGGCAGAACTATTTATATCTATGGTACAGTATCCGAGGCTGACGCCCAAGAAGTAATCTCTAAAGGAATGGCCGTAGGAAGATGGCTAATACCAATATTGGTATTAATAGGTTTAATCGGCGGTTATGGAATTTCTCACAAGGTTTTAGCTCCAATACGTAGAATTAGTATGGCTGCGGAAAAGGTAAGGGATAGCGGAGACCTTCACGAGAGACTTGAAATAGACAGCAACGACGAGCTTGGAGATCTTGAACAAAACTTCAACCAGATGTTCGACTATGTGGAGATGGCCTTTGATCGTGAGAGAAACTTTATGAGCAATGTTTCTCATGAGCTTAGAACACCAATTGCTGTAATCAAGGCACAGTGCGAATATATGGCTTTAGCTGATAATATTGATGATGAAATGAAGGAAGACTTGACTATTATTTCTGGTCAATGTGATGATATGGCTGGAATAATAAGGTCCCTTCGTGAGGTAAACAACCTACTAAGAAATATCAAGAAGGATGATTTCGATTTAAGTCAATCCGTAAGGGATATGGTTTATGTTGTAGGCGTTGAATACCCTGATTTCCAAATAAAATGTGAAATCGACAGGGATTATGTTTATTCCGGTGATAAAATTCTAATTGAGCGAATGATTAGAAATATTCTGGATAATGCTATTAAATATTCAGATAAGGAAAAATTCGTCGAGATTAGTTTAATAAAGGGAGTATTAAAAATTCGCGATACAGGTATAGGTATTGATGAATTAGATAAAGAAGAAATATTCCGTCCTTTCTACAAGGCGAATACGTCTAGACATGATGACGGAAGTGGATTGGGACTGTCCTTTGTAAAGGACATTGCCGATGCTCACAATTTGGAGATTGAAATTGAGAGCGCATTGGGTAAAGGGACATGTTTTATTATAAAGATGGTGGAAGACTATGAGTAAAAGAGTTATTACAATTCTATTATGTTTCGTGATGCTTACTAGCCTTTTTAGTGTGAGTTATGCAGAGGCCCCTGCCAAAAAGCATTTTTATTACACAGGTAGCGGAAACTGTGAAATTCAGTTTAAAACCAAATTTGAGGTTAAGAATATAAAGGTGGTTGCTAAACAGAACAAAACAACATGCAAAGCCACAGATTTTCGTTATGGAACAACAAAGAAAAAGTTTTATTTCAGAATAAAAAATATCATGCCTGGCATGAAGTATTCCTATAAGATTTCAGGAATTAGAAAGTCTGGGACAAAAAAATATGGTACTGTTTCAGGCACTTTTACCGTTCCAAAGCTTAAAACTGACAAATTAAAGAAAATGGCAAAAGCGTATTGTACGTTAAATAATTACAAGCCAGATTCTAATTTGTCAAACTATAAGATAACAAAGAACAAACCAGGTGTTGGATATAAAGTTCAGTTGAACGTCAGGAAAAAAATTCTAGGGTTTCTTTATAATTCAAAGAGGGTAGAGGTATATTTTAACAAGTACGGTAAAGCCTATGAAATTCATGATGTTAAAAAGTAGTAGTTTTTCACAGGGAGTATAAATGAAAAAATTATTAAGTATTGTTCTTTCCCTTGCCATAGCCATATCATTTATCCCGCTGAGCGCATGCGTTTATGGCAAAAGCGTTCAAAAGTTGGAAATCACAATGTTTGATGTAGGTGCTGGTGATAGCTTTTACATTGAAATGCCCAACGGGGACGATATATTAATCGATGGTGGCTTGGCAAGCTACGGACAAAAAATAGTTAATAAATTGCTTAAAAAAGAGAAAAACATGAGTTTGGAATATGTCATTTCTACTCATCCCGATGCAGACCATGCAGGCGGTCTTCAAACAGTGTTTAAAAAGCTGAAGGTGAAGAATTTCTATTATCCTAAGGACACTAGTTATTCCAAAACAAAGACGGCCAAAAATCTTATGGCTTTAGCCAAAAAAGAGTCTGGTTGCAAGGTGTTAAACGCTAAACCGGGAACTAAAATTTCTTGTGGAGATGGATCATACTTTAAGTTTATTCAAAGCAAAACTGATTACAAGAGCGACAATGAAGACTCGGTAATGACATACATCAAGTATAAGGACTTGGATGTTTTGTTAGCAGGAGATGCTGAAAAAGGTGCTGAGTATAATGGGGTGGCTAAGATTGATATGGACATAGTCACTGCGCCTCACCACGGCAGCAAGAACTCATCTTCAAGCTCATATATTAAAAAGTTCGATCCAGAGGCAGTTTGGGTTTCAACCGATGGTCATAAATATGGTCATCCAACACAAGCAGCTTTTGATAGATACAAGAAATATGATAAGAAAATCAAGGTATATCGCACCGACAAAAAGGGCGATGTGACTATGACAAGCAACGGCAAGACAAAGTCATATAACTGCACAGGAACTTTGATTACAAAGACTAAGGGCAATGTTTCATCCTCTAGCAGTAAGACAAGTACAAGCACAAAGACAAGCTCCAAATATGTATATGTTTCTAAATCAAACACATACCATGCTAAGAGCAATTGTAGCGGTATGAAAACTTCTACAAGAATGACATTAGCCGAAGCAAAGTCAAAAGGTGCAAAACCATGCAGCAAGTGTTATTAAATCACTTAAAGCTTAATACAAAACTTAGATAATTTATAAAGTCAAGCCTCCCATGGTAATATGAAATTGCCACAGGAGGCTTTTATAGTGCCAAGAAAAAAGCATACATTTACGCTAATTTATGGTAAAATATACGTAATCGTGTGAGGTGAATAAATGAAGAACGAAATCAATTTAAGTCTATTAACAGATTTTTATGAAATAACTATGGCAAATGGATATTTCGAAACAGGAATGGCTGACAAGACAGCTGTTTTTGATATGTTCTACAGACAGGTGCCAGATGGTGGCGGTTATGCTATTATGGCTGGCCTTGAACAATTAATAGACTATCTTAAAAATCTAAAATTTGAAGATGAAGATATTGAATTTTTGAGATCCAAGAACTGTTTCAGCGACGGTTTTTTAGAATATCTTAGAGATTTTAAATTTGAGTGTGATGTTTGGGCAGTTCCAGAGGGAACTCCAATTTTCCCACATGAGCCTATTGTGACTGTAAAGGGACCTGTTATTCAAGCTCAATTTATTGAGACTATGGTTCTCCTTACAATTAACCATCAAAGCTTGATCGCCACTAAGGCAAATAGAGTTTGCAGAGCTGCCAGAGGCGGAGCGGTTATGGAATTCGGTACTCGTAGAGCTCATGGAAGCACAGCTGCAATTCTAGGTGCAAGAGCTGCATACATAGGTGGTTGCTCAGGTACCGCTTGTACAATAGCAGACAGGGATTATGGTATTAAAGCCCTTGGAACTATGGCTCACAGCTGGGTGCAAATGTTCCCTAATGAATATGAGGCTTTTAAAGCATACGCTCAAATATATCCTGAAAACTGCGTATTGCTAGTTGATACTTACAATGTATTAAAGTCAGGCGTTCCTTCTGCAATCAAGGTGTTTAAGGAATTGAAGCCAGCGACTATGGGCATTAGAATCGACAGCGGTGACGTATCATATTTGACTAAAAAAGCCAGAAAGATGTTGGACGACGCTGGATTGGAAGATTGCAAAATCGTTGTTTCCAACTCTTTGGATGAATACATTATCAGAGATGTTATTTTGGAAGGCGCAAGGATTGATTCTTACGGCGTTGGTGAAAGACTTATCACTGCAAAATCCGAGCCTGTATTTGGTGGAGTTTACAAGCTAGCCGCTTTGGAAGTGGACGGCGAAATGATACCAAAGATTAAGATTTCCGAGAATATTGGCAAGATTACAAATCCTGGATTCAAAAAGGTTCACAGATTGTTTGATAAGGACAGCGGAAGAGCTTTGGCTGATGTTATCAGCTTAAACGATGAGGAAATTCCAGTGGTTGATGATTATGTAATATTTGATCCAAACGCTATTTGGAAGAAGAGCCATCTATCAAACTATGTTGTTAAGCCTTTAATGGTACAAATCTTTGACAAGGGTCAATGCGTGTACGACAGTCCTAGTATTGATGCCATCAAGGAATATTGCAAGGAGCAGGTTGAAACTCTATGGGATGAAACATTGAGACTTGAAAACCCTGAACCTTACTATGTTGACCTATCCAAAAAGCTGTGGGATATGAAGAATCAATTGCTTGAGGAAAGAGGAATATAGCTAAACATACAAAAATGGTCCAAATCATATTGAAATGGACCATTTTTTTATTACTTAATATCCTATACCAACGCTTCCCCAGTCATTTCTGCTGGAACTTCCAAGCCCATAAGCTTTAAAAGAGTTGGCGCAAGGTCTGCTAGTTTTCCTTCGCCCTTAAATTCCTGTGGCTTGTTTGCAATATGAACCAAAGGAACAGGGTTTAATGAGTGGGATGTAACCAAATTGCCATTATCGTCTAACATCTTGTCAGCATTTCCGTGGTCAGCTGTTAGCAGGATTTGGCCGTCTTTTTCAAGAACCAAATCAACAATTTGTTGTACGCAATCATCTAAAGCCTCTATGGCTTTTACAGCAGCCTCAAAGACACCTGTGTGTCCAACCATATCAGCGTTTGCGAAGTTTAATATGATCAAATCGTATTTGTCTGTTTTAATGGCTTCTAGAAGTTTTTCTGTAACTGTATAAGCGCTCATCTCTGGTTGCAGGTCGTAGGTTGCAACTTTTGGAGAAGGTACCAGAATTCTGTCTTCCCCAGGGTTTTCCTCCTCAACACCGCCGTTAAAGAAGAAAGTCACGTGAGCGTATTTTTCAGTTTCGGCAATTCTCAATTGGTGAAGTCCTTGCTTTGCAACGTATTCTCCCAAAGTGTTGTTGATTCTTTCAGGGGGATAAGCCACCAAAACATTTGGCATAGTGGCATCGTATTGAGTCATGCACACGTAGCAAAGATCCTTTACGATTTTCTTTCTTTCAAAGCCGTCGAAGTTTTCGTCTACAAAAGCTCTAGTTATTTCTCTAGCTCGATCAGGTCTGAAATTGAAGAATATGATGCTATCTCCATCATCAACTGTAGTTTCACCAACGCAAGTTGGAACAAGGAATTCGTCGGTTTGTTCCAGCATGTAGCCTGCTTTAATAGCTGTAATGCCAGAGCCTGCGTATTCTCCTTGGCCTAGAGTTAAAGCGTCATAAGCAAGTTCCAATCTATCCCAGCGCTTGTCTCTATCCATGGCATAGAATCTACCGGATACAACTCCTATTTGGCCCAAGGAGATTTCTCTCATGTGGTCTTGGAGCTTCATCATATATGTCATTGCAGATTTAGGTGGAACATCTCTTCCGTCCAAGAAACAGTGAACAACAACCTGAGCTACACCGCGCTTTTTGGCCATATCCAAAAGTGCAAGAAGGTGATCAATATGGCTGTGAACACCGCCATCTGAAAGAAGACCCATTAAGTGTAGGGTTGAGCAATTGCTCTTCACGTGTTCCATAGCTTCTATTAAAGCGGGATTTTCGAAGAACTGCCCGTTTTCTATTTTATTGCTAATGTTAGTAAGCTCTTGATATACGATTCTTCCTGCGCCAATGTTTAAATGTCCCACTTCTGAGTTTCCCATTTGACCATCGGGAAGGCCTACGTAGTGGCCACTGGCTTGAAGTTTAGTCTTTGGATAGCTTTGGAATATTTTGTCTAAATTAGGGGTTTTTGCAGCGGCAACAGCATTGCCTTTTTCCTCTTCGTTTAGGCCAAAACCATCTAGTATCATGAGCATGCTAGGTCTATTTTTTATTTCCATCTTTATCTCCTTAATGTACAAAAACTTTACTCTTTGATTATATCACAATATTCAAGCATATGGTATAATATAGAATATGGGAAAGACAGAATGGTCGAAAGAACAGCTTACTGCCATAAATGACAGCAACCACAATTTGCTGGTATCGGCAGCGGCAGGTTCTGGTAAAACAACTTTATTAATTGAGAGAGTTAAAACTTTAATCTTGGACAAGGGCGTAGGCATTGATGAAATGCTCATAGTGACATTTACCAATGCGGCTGCAAACGAGATGAAGACTAGACTTCGCGATGCTATTTATGAGGCTTTAGCAGGGGATATTAGCGATGAAAAAGCTAAGCTTTTGAAAGAGCAGTTGAGCAGATTCCCTCGAGCTCAAATTAGCACGTTCTCATCTTTTGGCAAAAAGGTGGCCAGGGAAAACTTCCAGGAACTGGGCATTGATCCTGGAGTTGGAGCTTTGGATGAGACTCAGGAGAAGCTTTTAAAGAATGAAATTCTCGAAGAAATCTTTGAATCATATTTCGAAAAGGAAGACGAAAGATTCAAAGACTTTTTGCGTGCTTACAGCAGCTATCGCAATGAAGACCAGATTAGAGAGGCCATTTTAAAAATATATGATAGTATAAACAATTTGGCTAAGCCATGGGAGTTCTTACATGAGCAAGTTGAGATGACCAATGCTTTGAACAATCCTGAGGCTGAGGAAAAGTTGAAAAATGAAGTAAAGAATCTCATCAAGAGGGAATGCGACGAGGGCTTTGAACTTGCTGATAAGGCATATAGACTTGCCTGTGATGCTAATGTTGAAAAGGCCATGGACATTATTGGAAATGAACGTCAGCTTTTCTTAAATATAATTAAGGAAATTGAAGATGGCAATGATTTGGAAGTAATCGCTGATATGTTGGCCAACGCAAGCTTTGCCAGACTAACTGTAGGTAAAGCAGACAAGGAAGCCTGGGGGATGGTGGCAGACGATGCTAAAGCCTACAGAACAAAGTACAAGAAAGTCATCACTGAAAAATTGGACTTTATGTACATGGATTGGAGCGAACATCTGGAGCTTCTATATCAAACTAAGCCTATGATGGAATTCTTAGAAGAACTTCTATTGGAATTCGAGAAGAGATATAGGGAAGGAAAGGCGGATTGCCAAGCTATTGACTTTAGCGATATGGAACACCTGGCATATCAGGCTTTGTGCAATAAGGAAATTGCAGATGAGTATCGCAGAAAGTTTAAATATATATTTGTAGATGAGTATCAGGATACAAGCAATATTGAAGACGAGATCATAAACTTGATTAAGAGAGAAAACAATACTTTCTATGTTGGAGACATTAAACAAAGTATTTATTTCTTCAGATCAACAGACCCTCAAATTTTCCAAGACAAACTGTCAGAGTTTGGTCTGGATGAGGGAAACAATAAGCTTGTTAAACTTAACACCAATTACCGTAGCAAGAGCGGGGTAATTCAAACAGTAAACAAGATCTTTGAAAAGCTTATTCCTGACTACATCAACAATCTTTTGAACAAGGGCGTTAAGTACGAAGGTGCTTTGGAGCATCCTACAGAATTCTACGTTTTGGATGGTGCTTATGAGCACGCAGAAAATGAGATTATAGAGGAGCTAATAGATAACGAGCTTGAAGCCGTTTTCATCGCAAAGAAGATTGAGGAGATGGTGGGCAAGCTTGACATCTATGACATGAAGCTTAAAGGAGAGAGAAAGCTGGAGTACAGGGATATAGTTATTCTGGCCAGAGGCATAAAGTCAGGCTTTGCTCCTTGCTTAGATGAGAAATTCCGCGAGCTGGGGATTCCTCTTTACGTGGAAGGTTCCAGCGGATATTTTGAAAGTATAGAGATAAGCATATTCCTTGAACTGTTAAAAATAATTGACAACAGGCAAAAGGATATTCCGCTAGTTGCCGTTTTGCGTTCTGAATTGTTTGATTTTGAGATTCAGGATTTGGTGGATATACGCTTACACAATAAAGGAAGAGGCGTTAAGTATTATGATGCCTTCGTTTCATATTGCAAAAATGGTTCCCGTGAGGATTTAAAAGCTAAGTGCAATAAGGTAATGATGACTTTGGACACTTGGAAATCCTGGTCAGAAGCTTTGGAATTGGACGACTTCTTGTGGAAGCTTTTAATAGACAGCGGATACTATACTAAGGTAGGGCTTTTGCTTGAAGGAGCACAAAGACAGGCCAACCTTAGACTTTTAGTTGAAACAGCGGACAGGATAAAAGAACAGGGCGTATGTTCTTTGAGTTCATATATCGATTACGTGGAGGCCATGAAGAAGAGGGCTGAGGACGTGGATCAAGCCAAACTTCTAGGAGAAGATGCCAATGTGGTAAGGCTTATGACTATTCACAAGAGCAAGGGTCTGGAATTCCCAGTGGTGTTCTTGGCTAGAGCCTGCAGACAGGAAAAGCCTCAAACAGGTGGAAAGTACAGTTTCCACAGCAGAGTGGGCTTGGGGCTTCACTATGTAAATCAAGAAAAAAAATACGAGAGAAAAACTATTTTTGAAAAAGCAATTGATTCTCGAAGAAAATATGATGAACATCAGGAATACATCAGACTTCTATATGTTGCTACCACTCGTGCAAAGGATAAGCTGATCATCGTAGGAAGCAGTAAGAAGAGTGGCCAGTTTGATGATGGCAAAACTGGAGAAAAGAGTTTTGCTGAAATGCTTTCGGAGCATATTCCAGCGACAATAGTGCCATACAAGGATGTGGAAGAATTTTTATCCAAGGGTCGTGGCCAAAAGTCGGAGCATTTTAATTTGGACGAGCTAAAGGGTAGCGGAGATGAGGCTTTAAAAGCAGAAGTTCAAAGAAGAATGGATTACGTATATCCTTATGAAGAGGATATAAATCGCAGATATAAAAGGTCCGTTTCCGATTTAAACAAGCAAATCAAGGAAGCATGGGCCCAAAACATATATATCAAGCCAGGCAAGATTATTGAAGATGGAAGAATTACTGCCGCTGAAAAGGGCAGTGCTCACCACGCGGTAATGGAACACCTTAGCTTTAAGGATATGGTTGACTGCAAGGATATGGAGGCACAAATCCAAGCCCTTGTTGACAGCATGGAAGCTGATGACATACTTAGAAGTGATGAGGCAAAAGCTGTTCAAATAGCTAAGTTAAAAGCCTTCTTTGAAAGCGATTTAGGAAAGCGTGCTTGCCAAGCTGATCTTAGAGGACAGCTTAAAAAGGAAAAAGCTTTTACCCTAAAGACTAAGGACTGGTTGGACAGAGAAATACTTACTCAAGGTATAATCGACTGCTTCTTTGAGGAAGATGGCAAGATAATTCTGTTGGACTACAAGACCAATTATGTTGACAAGTCTTTGCCTTTTGAAGAGGAAAAAGCAAGGCTAATCGATGAGTATAAGGTTCAGATCAAGATATACAAGGAAGCTTTAGAAAAAGCAACTGGCAAGGAAGTTGCCGAAGCATATCTTTTCTTAACCGATGTGGGACAGGCCGTAAGGGTGGAATAGTAGAAAAACAAAATATGAAATACATTAAATTAGAAATTCAATTAAATAGAGAAGCCATAGAACCATTGCTAGGCGAGCTTATGGCTTTGGGAATTACAGACACCGTTGTGGAGGATCCGCAAGATGTGGAAGATATTCTAAGGGACGATTTTCACAAATACGATTATGTGGATGAAGGGGTAAAAGCCATTTTGGAAGAAAGACCTAAATTAATCATCTACATGAATCAGGATGAGGAAAGCCTTAGGAAAGCTCAGGATGTTCACAAGGCAGTTCAAAAACTGAGCGCCGATTTCAAGGCTGGAGTTTACGGTGACAGTGATTTTGGCGATTTACTAGTATCTCAGGAAATTCTAGACGACGAATCCTGGAGGGATAAGTGGAAGGAATACTTTCTTCCAACTAGAATCTGTGGCGATTTGGTAGTAAAGCCAAGTTGGCAGGAATATGAGAAAAAAGCCAATGATTTGGTAATTGAAATCGATCCGGGCATGGCTTTTGGAACAGGAACTCACGAGACAACTTCTCTGTGCATGAAACTTATGGAGAAGTATTTGAAAAAGGGAGATTCCCTATTGGATGTGGGAACCGGTTCAGGAATACTGGCAATTGGTGCAGAACTGCTAGGTGCCTCGGACATACTGGGAGTCGACATTGACCCTGTAGCGGTGCAGGTGGCCAAGGAAAACGTGGAGCTTAACAACCCTAAGAGCATTATCAAAATCCAGTATGGTGATTTAACCAAGGGCTTGGATTATCAAGCAAATGTGGTCGTTGCCAATCTAATGGCCGATTTGGTAATCATGCTCAGCGACAGCGTTAAGAAGCACGTGGCTCCAGGTGGATATTTCATTTCATCGGGAATTTTAGTGGAGAAGGAAGAGCTGGTTTCTCAGGCTATAAAAGCGGCCGGCTTTGACATAGTTGAAATACTTGAAGACGGAGAATGGTGTGCTATTGCTGCCCGTGCAAATTAGTTGGGCAGTGGTAGTCTGAAATAGGAAAGATGGCTAGATTTTTTGTAGAATCAGGAATGATCAAGGACAATTACATAATTCTGGATAAAGAGAGCGATTACAGGCATATGACCAAAGTCCTTCGTCTTAAAGAAGGAGATAAAGTTCAGATTTCCGATGGAGAGAAATGGGAATATGAAACTGAAATCCAAAGTCTGGGCGATGGATTTGCTAAGCTTCGCATTATGGATAAGCAAGCTTTTGCCAGGGAACCTGAGATTAAGGTAAGCCTGTTTCAAGGGGTTCCTAAGGGAAGCAAGATGGAGCTTATCATTCAAAAATGTGTTGAAGAGGGCATATATGAAATAGTGCCTGTCTTTATGAAGCGTTCTGTTGTCCTTGACACAGGAAAGTTTAATAAGAAGATAGAACGTTGGCAAAAGATAGCTGACGAGGCTGTAAAGCAATGTAAACGAGGCATAATTCCAAAGATTCAGGATCCAATGGACGCTAAGGAACTGTCAAATATATTTGACAGATTCGATTTAGTGCTAATGCCTTATGAAAATGAGGATGGATATTCAATAAAGGATGCTTTGTTGGAGAATCAGGATGCCAAAAATATTGCAATAATCATTGGACCTGAAGGAGGTTTTTCTGATGAAGAGGCTGCCTCATACATTGAGGCGGGAGCGAAATCAGTTACTTTGGGTAAAACAATTTTGCGTACAGAGACTGCTGGGCTGGTTGCTCTTGCAATGACCATGTATCAGTTGGAACTGTAGTTATGAACTGCAATTAGTTAAGAAGCGGAAGGGCGAAGAATGAAGGTAGCATTCCATACATTAGGATGCAAAGTTAATCAATATGAAAGCGAAGCCATGTGGGAACAGTTTAAAAAGGCTGGCTTTGAAAGGGTTGGCGAAGATGAGGCAGCCCAAGTTTATGTGATTAATTCCTGTTCTGTAACCAATATGGCCGATAGAAAGACAAGACAGTACATTCGCAAGATGAAGAGGCAAAACCCAGATGCCATAGTTGCTTTGACCGGCTGTTACGCTCAGCTGGAGCCAAAAGCCTTGGCTCAAATGGCGGAACTTGATATTATATGTGGAATTAATAGAAAAGATCAGATCTTGCCAAAAGTTATGGAAAAACTGGCAGGGAATCTGGTGGATGAAATAGATGTGCTTTCCTATGATGAACTGGATCAATACATGGATAATGAACCTATTACATCAATGGAATCAAGGACACGAGCATATATTAAAATTCAGGAGGGCTGCAACAGATTCTGTTCCTATTGCATAATTCCTTTTGCTCGTGGCAAGGTTAGGAGCCGTTCAGTGGAGAGCATAGTAAATGAGGCTAAAGGCCTCATTGAAAAAGGATTTAAGGAGTTAATCTTAACGGGGATAAATACTGCCCTTTACGGTATGGAAGAAGGCTTTTGCTGGGAGGGCGAAGAAAAAGGTGTTGAAATAATCATTGCCCAGTTAAATGCTTTGGAAGGAGATTTTCGAATCAGGCTGAGCTCTTTGGAGCCTACCGTTGTTGACAGTGATTATGTTAAGAGGCTTTTCAAATACGACAAGTTGTGTCACCATTTGCATCTGTCCTGTCAAAGTGGCAGCGATAAGATTTTAAAAGCCATGAACCGCAGGTATACTCGTGATGAGTATATTGAAATAGCTAATAGACTGCGAGACTTTGACCCTTACTATGGAATCACAACGGACTTAATAGTGGGATTCCCTGGGGAAGATGAGAAGGATTTTGCAGACAGCTTAGATTTGGTTGAAAAGGTTAATTTCTTAAAAGTTCATGCTTTCCCATATTCGGTACGACCTAATACTAAGGCGGCGGGCATGGACAATCAAATAGAGGCGCCTGTTAAAAAGGAGCGCAACGCAAAGCTGATTAAAGCTGGCGAAGAAAGCTGTCAAAGATTTTTGACAGAGAATCTGGGACGCGTTGAAAGAGTGATTTTTGAAGAATATGAAGGGGCTTATGCCACAGGATATTCGGATAACTATATAAAGGTTTATGTTAAAGAACTGCCAGAGAGCAGCTTAAATAAAATTATTTCGGTGAAATTGCTCAGTCTGTTTAAGGATGGCATTTTGGCTGAAGTAGGAGAGGAGTAAAAAATGGCAGATTGTATTTTTTGTAAGATAGCAGAAAAAGAAATCCCTGCTACTATCGTGTACGAGGATGACAAAATCATTTCATTCAAGGATCTTGAACCTCAAGCTCCAGTTCATGTTTTAATCATTCCAAAGAAGCACATAGAGTCCTTAGATGACCTTAAGGAAGAAGATAGGGAATTAATAGCTCATCTAATGTTAAAGGTAAAAGATATTGCAGCTGAGTTAGGCTTGGAAAACGGTTATCGTTTAGTAAACAACTGTGGCGAAGATGGTTTCCAAACTGTTAAGCATTTGCATTTCCACTTACTTGGAAAGCGTAAAATGACTTGGCCACCAGGCTGATGGGGAATGGCCATTACAAAAATCAAGATAATGGAGGATATGCAATTATGCATTTTGTATTATTTTTAACATTCGATGGAGTTAAATTTGGAATTATGGGGCCTTATGTAGATAATCCTGAAACTGACAAGAGGGTTAAGTATTATCAACTGGAAAATAGTTGGGATGATGTTGATTTATTCTTCGACGACTATGCTATTGATGAAATAGCAAAAAGGTGTGATTCTTTAATAAGCTACGGAGAGGCGGATTATTTTAATGCTGAAAAGTGCACCATTCTCAAAGATTGGATTGATGAAAGACTTCAAAAACCTGCATCTCCAAGATACCGAGAAATGCTTGAGATTTTAAAAGATTTTTGCCAGCAAGCCATCGAACTTAATACGGGGGTTTATATTGACTTATGAAATCGACATATAAATTATTTGGAGTCGTCCGGGACGGCATCGAAGATAGCAAGCAAATGTTAGCAGCTGATTGTGTGCAGCAAGATACGACGTCAGTAGTTTCGTTAAAAGATCTTCTGTGTGCTTCCAGTGAAAAAGATGTCGCAAAGGTTCTTGAACCCATTTACGATTCCGATGCTATTGCAATAAATATGGACTATCATTATGATGGTAAAAATCCTGTAACAAAAACTTTACAAGCAGACACTCAATCAGAGTGTCTGCTTTTTTATTCCACTAAAAAAGGGTGCCTTGCACCCTAAACTTTCTAAGCATTTGCCATAGCCTCTTCAATTGCGTGAACCAGTTGGTCTGGGCAGGAAGTAGCCTTGAAACCACATCTGATTCCTGAAAGCTTTTCCTTCACTTCCTCATATGTTAGGCCTTCAACCAGTCTAGCAACGCCTTGAGTGTTACCGTTGCATCCGCCTATGAATTTAACTGATTTCACAATGTTGCCGTCCATTTCTACTTCAATTCCTACGGCGCACACGCCTTTTGCTTTGTATGTATAAGTCATGATTAATCTCCTTGTTTTATGGTATAATTATTATATCACATTGGGAGAAAAAGTTAAATGGAACACGAGGACTTGATATTAAACCAATTAAAAGATAAGTGCTTTCAAGCGACAAGGAGTGGCAATATTGTTGCCAGTGATTTTATTGGAGCCAGCGACTTAGCAAGGGTGGAAAACTATTTGAATCACCAGCTTAAAGCTGACTACATATATTTTGGTGGCTACGAGGATGCGGAGCGGGTCTGTGTTTTGTTCCCACCTGACTACTTGGTAGAGGATTTTCGAGATGGAAGCTTTGACCCTTATGAGGACGAAAGCCTTGTAGTGCTAAGATTGTCCAAGGGTAAGAACAAGAGGGAGCTTAGCCATCGGGACTATTTGGGATCTCTTATGGGCGAAGGTCTTAAGCGTGAGAAGATAGGCGACATTTTGGTACGTGATGATGGTGCCGATATTATTGTGAGCCGAGAAATCGGTAAATATCTTGAGGCTCATTATTCAAAAGCAGGTCGCGTGGAGTTACAGGCAGAGCTTGTACCATTACAGGACTTGAAACTATCTCAAAGGCCTATGATGGCCATTCATGATACTGTGCCATCTCTTAGAATTGACTGCTTAATAGCCAGCGCTTTTGGTATATCCAGGTCGAAGGCTTTAGAAGAAATAAAAAGAGGCATGGTATTTGTGAACAACAGACAGATTCCTAAGGCCAGCTACGAGGTGAAGGAGGGCGACAAAATCACTTTGCGTGGCAAGGGCAAGGCCATTTACAGGGGACAAACCGGTCTGAGCAAGAAAGGAAGATTGGCTATTTTAATTGAAAAATATGTATAAATTAGCTATAATATAGACACTATGAAAAAATCAGTAAAAATCACTATGCTGGTGTGGACAGTCCTTGCGGTTGCAGTAATTGCAGTTCAGCTAATAGGATTTAGCACCAATGAGGCAAGTGAATATGACAAGTCAATAAAGTATAGCGACAGCTATTTCAGGGATGGTTTGGCAAGATATACTGTAGGTGACAAAATCGGATACATTAATCAGTCAGGCGAAATGGTCATCGAGCCCGTCTATGAAGAGGCACGAGATTTCAAGTATGGTTTGGCTGCAGTTAAGACTTCTGAGTCCAAATTCGGCTACATAAACACTGAGGGCAAGCTGGTTATTAACTGTCGTTTCGATGATGTTGGTGATTTCAACTGCGGTTTGGCCTGGGTTAAAACAGGGGAACGCTACGGATATATCAATGCTGAAGGTAAATATGTCATCAAGGAATCCTATGACTATGCAGGGGATTTCTCTTCGGGAGTTGCTGCCGTTAAGACCAACGACATGTACGGCATTATCAACAAAGAGGGCAAGTGGGTTGTAGAACCTACTTATGACTCTGTAAAAGCTATAAACAACGGAATTATCCCAGTTAAGCAAGGTGGTAAATGGGGATACATTACCACTAAGGGCAAAAAGCTGGCATCCTGCATATATGATGAGGTGAGATCATACTACAACGGCTTTGGAGCTGTTAAGTACAAAGGCAAGTGGGGATTCTTGAACAGCAATGGAGAGAAGATCAACAAGTACCGTTTCCAAGGTGTACGTGATTTCAGAAACGGATTTGCAGCGGTAAATTATCGTGGCAAGTGGGGCTTCATCAACAAGACTGGAGATGTGGTAGTTGATTACTATTTCGACGATGCCAAGGACTTTGGAAAAACTGCCGTTCCTGTTAAGACAGCAGGAAAGTGGGGCTTGTTAAACTCCAACGCAATGTGGATAGTAAGTCCTGTTTACGACTATATTTCAGAGATTAATAATAACAAGGTTTTTTATGTTCGTGGTTCAAAAGCGGGCATCATGACTTATGATGGAACATCCATTTACAAGGCAAAAGATTTCAATACTAGCAAGATCGAAGAGAACTATGTTATGAAACGTGATGGTTATACTTTAATCATGGGTAAGGATGGATGGAAACTGATTTCCAACAAGGGCAAGATCATCCAAATAAAACAGAAAACTGTTGAATAAGAAATAATAAAAATCCGTTGTATGCACAACGGATTTTTGATATAATTAAGCAAAGTATGTAGGTTTGGAGGTAAACGAAAATATGAAAGCCTATAAAAGTGAAGACATTAGAAACGTTGCATTACTAGGACACATGGGAGCAGGTAAAACAATTTTTACAGAAGCTGCCCTACTTAAAACAGGTGTAATCAACAGATTAGGAAAAGTTGAAGACGGAAATACAGTATCAGACTTCTCAAAGATCGAAAAAGAGAAGGGATATTCAGTAAATGTTTCAATGATTCCAGTAGAATACAGAGACACAAAAATCAACTTTATCGACACACCAGGATTCTTCGATTTCTCAGGAGAAGCTGCATCAGCTGTATCAGCTGCAGGTGTTGCTGCTATCTTTATTGATGGTTCAGCAGGTGTACAAGTTGGTACTGAAAAAGCTTGGAAGCTTTGCCAAATGTCAGGTATGCCAAGATTCTTTGTAATCAATAAATCAGACAAGGATGATGTAAATGTTGACGCAATCATTTCATCACTAAAAGCTAAATTCGGAAATACAGTAGCTTCAATTGATGACAAGGATGCTTTGGACGAAGCCGTTGCAGGTACTGACGAAGAATTAATGGAAATCTACTTCGACAGAGGCGAATTTACTGATGAAGAATTCAAGAAGGGTCTATACGAAGGTATTGACCATGGCGATTTAGCACCAGTATATGTTTGCTCAGCTTTAACAGGCGAAGGCGTTGACAAGATTTTAGACGACATCGTTGACATTATGACTAGACCTATCGATGGTGGCGACTATTTCGCAATCAAGGATGAAAAGGGTGCTAGCATTCCAGTAGATGAAAAGGGCGAACCAGTAGTATTCGTATTTAAGACTATTGCTGACCCATTCCTAGGTAAGATTTCTCTTGCAAAGGTTATTTCAGGTACTGTAAAAGCAGGCATGGAATTATATAACCACCATGTAGAAAAAGCAGAAAAACTAGGTTCAGTATTCTTCCTAAGAGGAAACGAACAATTAGAATGCACAGAAGCTAAGGCTGGCGACATCGTTGCACTAGGTAAGCTTCAATTCACAGGCACAGGTGATGTTCTTTGCACAAAGGCTTCACAAGTTATTATGCCTAAGATTCCATTTGATCAACCAGCTTTATTCAAGGCAATTGAAACTGTAAAGCAAGGCGAAGATGATAAGCTTGCTAATGGTTTACACAGATTAATGGAAGAAGATCCAACATTCGTTCTTGAAAGAAATAACGAAACTCATCAAACTCTATTAGGTGGCCAAGGTGAAGCTCAACTTGCTATCATCATGGGCAAGCTAAAAGAAAAGTATGGTGTAGAAGTTAAGGAAGTTCCTAGAAAGATAGCTTACAGAGAAACTATCAAGGGCAACTCCGATGTACAAGGTAAGCACAAGAAACAATCAGGTGGTGCTGGCCAATACGGTGATGTTCATATTAAGTTCTCACCATCACATGAAGAGTTCGAATTTACAGAAAGCCTATTCGGCGGTTCAGTTCCAAAGCAATACGTTCCTGCAGTTGAAAAGGGACTAAGAGAATGCATGGAAAAGGGACCTCTAGCTGGATGCAAGGTAGTAAACGTTAAGGCTGAACTATATGATGGTTCATACCACGATGTAGACTCAAATGAAATGGCATTTAAGATTGCCGCTTCACTTGCTTTCAAGGAAGGTATCAAGCAAGCAAAACCTTGTCTATTAGAACCAATCATGAAGGTTGAAATTATCGTTCCAGAAGATTACATGGGCGATGTAATGGGCGACCTTAACAAGCGTAGAGGCAAGATTCAAGGTATGGAACCACAAATCGATGGTTCACAAAAGCTTATCGCTTTAGTACCACAAGTTGAATTACTAGAATATGCAATCCAACTTCGTTCAATGACTCAAGCAAGAGCTTCATTTACACTTGAATTCAACGGCTACGAAGAAGTTCCAGCTCAATTAGCTGAAAAGATTATTGCTGAGCACGCAGCTCAAGAATAGTATTATTCGTATATTTAGGATGTTTCCTGACTTTTACAGGAAGCATCCTTTTTTATTCCTCCCACAAATGGTATAATATATTTACTAAAGGTGACCCATAAAGGAGAAAATTATGGCAAAGAAATCAAAGACTGTTTTCGTATGTCAGGAATGCGGATATGAAAGTCCTAAGTGGATGGGCCAATGCGTTTGCGGTGCTTGGAACACTATGGTTGAGGAAAAAGTGGTCGACGTGGCAGACAGCCGCAGTAGAGTAAGCACTGGATCAAATAAAGCAAGGTCTGCAAGCAAGCTTAAGGATGTTAAATCCGGTCAATTCGGACGTATAGATACAGGCATCAATGAACTTAATAGAGTTTTAGGCGGAGGCTTAGTAGAGGGTTCTCTTACTCTAATTTCTGGTGAACCAGGGATAGGTAAGTCCACTTTAATATTGCAAGCCGCTGCAAATATAGCTAAAAACTTGGGCACAGTCCTATATGTTTCAGGAGAAGAATCTGAGGAACAAATCAAAATCCGTGCAGACAGAGTGTGCAAGGATTTAGATGGTAATTTGCTGGTTGTCTCAGAGACAAATCTGGACAATATTATTGATATGTGCGAGGAAATCAAACCTAAGTTTTTGATTATTGACTCAATTCAAACTATGTATTCCAGCGAAATAGATTCAGCTCCAGGCAGTGTTTCACAGGTGAGAGTCTGTGGCAATATTTTGATGAAGCTGGGTAAATCCTATGGAATCCCAACATTTATTGTGGCTCATGTTACTAAGAGCGGAGAACTTGCTGGACCTAAGATTGTAGAGCACTTAGTTGACTGCGTTCTTAACTTTACAGGAGAAAGAGATCAGGAACTTAGAATTCTAAGAGCATACAAGAATCGTTTTGGAACTACTAGCGAAATAGGGGCTTTCCAAATGGTGGAAGAAGGCCTTATCGAAGTTGACAATTTGTCAGGCAATCTATTGGAAAACGATAAGCCAATAGAAGGCTCAATTACCACAGCCATCTATGAGGGCAGCCGCAGCGTCCTATTTGATATTCAGGCTTTGGTGGCAAGCGCAGGAGCAGGCTTCCCTAGAAGGACAGCCATAGGTTTTGATAACCAAAGACTTAGCATGATTTTGGCCGTTTTAGAGAAAAGGGCATATTTAAATCTGTCGGATAAGGATGTGTATACCAATGTCGTTGGTGGACTTAGACCGGATTCCACATCTGTTGATTTGGCTTTAGCTTTGGCCATATTCTCTTCAGCTAAAGGCTACGTGCCAAAGGAGAGAGTCATTGCCATAGGCGAAATCGGCTTGACAGGAGAAATCCGTAGCGTAAGCAATGCTGATAAAATTGCGGCAGAAGCAATGCGCCTAGGTTATACAAAGATTATTCTACCAGCAAAAAGTGCATCTAAGGTAAAAGCAAATTCAGCAGAAGTTGTAGGTGTTAAAAATATTTATGAGGCTATAAAAGCTTTGGAGGACTAATGGAAATAGAAAAAGGAAAATATCGCCATTTTAAAGGCAATGAATACGAGGTAATAGGCGTAGGAAAACATACTGAAACTTTGGAAGAGTTGGTTTTGTACCGCAGTCTTTACGGAGACTTTGGTCTTTGGGCTAGACCTGTTAGCATGTGGTTCGAGCATGTTGAAAGAGATGGATACAGCGGACCTAGATACTACAAAATAGAAGATTAAAAAAGAGTGCATTGAAAAATGCACTCATATTTTTCCTTGTAAATGCTTGACAAGGTCATATTTTGAGAGTATACTCTTATGTGTTCGAAAGATTTTAATATTTTTGTGCGCGATTAGCTCAGCTGGCAGAGCACCTGACTCTTAATCAGGGTGTCCAGGGTTCGAACCCCTGATCGCGCACCATTTTTTTACCCAGCTGAAGCTGGGTTTTTGTTTATTAGGGCTTTTCATAAGCCAAAGGAGCAAGATATGAAGGATAAACTTAAGAATATTGGTGAATATATTGAGGCTGAAGTTGAGCGCTACAAAGTGCCCGGTATGGCCCTTTCAGTAAACTTTAATGGTGAGAATGTTTTAAGTCAAGGCTTTGGTTTTGCCGACTTAGAAAGTGAAGAGAAATTGACAGGGGATCACGCTTGGTGTATCGCATCCTGTTCCAAAGCCTTCACTTCTGCTTTAATAGCAATTCTAGTTGACAAAGGCTTAATCGATTACGACACTCCAATTGTAGAATATCTTCCTGACTTTAAAATGGACGATGAAGAGGCATCAGCAAAATGCACTATACGAGATATGCTTATGCATAGAACTGGTCTATCTGAACACGATGCTCTGTGGTGCGATACCATTGACAGAGCAGAGTTATACAAACGCTTAGCATATCTTAAATCAAGAAGTCCTTTTAGAAAGGAAATGATATATAACAATACTGTTTATACTCTAATCGGTGCCATCGCCGAAAAGGTGAGCGGTCTTTCCTGGGAGGAAATGATCAGGGAATGGATTTTCAAACCTCTAGGTATGGACCATAGCGTTCCTTGCTATAAGGATATTTATCAATTTGAAAAGGTGGCCACTCCTTATTGGAACTATTATGGAATCGCTCAAAAGCTTCCTGTTTGGGACCTTACACCAGGGGATCCTTGCGCCGGAATTTCAACTCATTTGGACGATGCGATGAAATGGCTTGAGTTTAACTGCAACAGGGGTAAAACTGCTGATGGGGTTCAGCTTATTTCTGAAAAGCAGATGGACGAGATGCACAAGAAGCAAATAGACCACGACATTTGGAAGTGGGAATGGCCAGGTCTAGTAAAAGAGGGCGGATACGGTTTAGGCTGGTTCTGTCATAGACATAAGGGCCATGACATCGTATTCCACACAGGTGAAATAGAGGGATACTGCACATTATTTGCTTTTGTAGAAGATGTAAAGCTATGCTTTGCCGCATATATCAATATGCATCACGCCAGCAAGACTCCTCTATTCTCCGTATTTTATACTGTAATGGATGAGCTTTTGGATTTGCCTAAAACTGATTGGGCCACTGAGTTTGCAAAGCGCATGGACGACATTGATGAAATGCGTAATGACTGGGATGTGGATTTGGTAAGCAAGCTTACAAGAGAGCCTGGCACAAGTCCAAGCTTAGACCTGAATGCCTATACAGGAAAATACTGGCATAATGGCTATGGAGAAATGTCCATAGTTACCCAGGCAGCTGGTATTAAAGCAATATTCCGCGGTAATTCTCATCCTTTGGAACACTTCCACTACGATACTTTCCTTATCAAGGATGTGAAAGAGGACACTTTGGTGGTAACAGCACCTGTGGAATTTGTTCTTGAAGGTGGTAAGGTGCTAGCTTTAAAAGCAAAGCTAGACCCAGGAACAGAAGCAATAGAATTTACTCGAAAATAGATATATGAAAACAACAGGGACAGCTTCTTTGCCCCTGTTTTTATTTATCCCTGCCCACTTTGATTATTTTTCTTAAATATGTTAAAATTAACAGAGTGTGTGTGCCTTTCAAAAAGGTAGACAAATAGGATGGTATTCGAAAAGAGAGGTACTACAATGTATAAAATATTAGTAGTAGATGACGAAGCAAAAATCCGTGATGTCATTCGTGAATATGCCGAGTTCGGCGGATACGAAGTTGACGAAGCGGAAGATGGCATGGTTGCCGTCAACAAATGCAAAGAAAACGATTACAATTTAATAATTATGGATATAATGATGCCAAAGCTTGATGGATATAGCGCTTGCAAGGAAATCAAAAAGATTAAGGATATTCCTACAGTGATGCTTTCCGCGCGAAGTGAAGAATATGACAAACTTTTCGGCTTTGAGCTGGGCATCGACGACTATATTGTTAAGCCATTTTCACCAAAGGAATTAATGGCAAGAATTAATGCGATTATTGCAAGGACAAGCTCACAGGAACAACAAAGCGAAACTGTACGCTTTAGCGGTTTGGAAGTAAACCTTGCAGCAAGAACAGTTTCCATAGACGGAGAAAGACTTAACTTAACTCCAAAGGAATATGAACTTCTTGTTTATTTAATCAGAAACAAGAATGTTGCCTTGTCTCGTGACAAGCTACTGTCAGACATTTGGGGTTACGACTTCTACGGCTATGACAGAACAGTTGATACGCACATTAAGAACCTAAGAAACAGCTTAGGCCCTTACAGAGATTTCATTGTTACAATGAGAGGGGTAGGATACAAGTTTGAGTACGAAGACTAGAAAAATAGATTTCAAAAGCATCGGAGTCAAAGTGTTCACCTACATGATTTCTTTCGCCGTTATCCTGTTAATTGTTGTAGCTTTGCTACAAAACTTCTTCATAGACTTTTACTATGAAAGCATGAAAGAAGGGGAAATTAACAGAATAGGATCACAAATCGAGCAAGAAATTAATGTTAACGCTCCCGCTTTAGACACATACATTGTGACTTTAGCCAGAGCCGATGACATCTATGTTGTTATCGAGAATCGTGATGGGAAAATCACACACTCACCAGACTTTTTCGTAAGCGACAGCGTGAGTGCTTACTACAAGCCATATTTGGAAAAAGCAAAAGCCATGCTATACAATTCCAATGAAAGCTCCATTTCCCTGAAGCTCTCGGACAATGACACGTCCAAGAATACTTTGGCCTACGCCAAAATAATATTAAAATCCACAGGGGATTACAATGTAATGTACATTTTCTCCCCACTTTATCCGGTAAGTTCCACACTTGCGATTTTCCGCGCCCAGTTCATTTACATAGTTGTAATAACACTGGTACTTTCCTTACTGATTGCATATTTCATCAGCAGGAAGGTTACAAAGCCTATTAACAAGATGACTGATACAGCGGCAGAAATGGCAAACGGAAACTACAGCATTAACTTCGAGACAGGTTCTTTTACAGAAATCGATGCTTTGGCCGACACTTTGAATACGGCGGCCTATGAACTGGATAAAACGGAGACATATAGGAAAGACTTAATTGCTAATGTTTCTCACGACTTGAAGACTCCACTTACAATGATTCGCTCATACGGCGAAATGATAAGGGATCTTTCTGGCGACAATCCTGAGAAGCGAACAAAGCACATTCAAGTCATCATAGACGAAAGCGATAGACTTAATCAGCTGGTTAGCGACATGCTTTCTGTGAGCCGTTTCCAAGCTGGTAAAATTGTCCTTGAAAAAGAAGTATTCAAGTTTAATGACAATATGAAGTCAATTATGGAAAGCTATAAAATCCTTGAACAGGATGGTTACAAATTTAAGCTTGAGCTTCCAAGGACAAACTATAATGTAAAAGCGGATAAAGCTAGAATAAATCAAGTAATTACAAATTTCGTCAACAATGCTATTAAATACGGTGGAGACGACAAGGAAGTAATTATTCGAGCAAAGCGCATTAATAACAAGTTGAGAGTGGAAATTGAAGACCACGGACCTGGCATCGCTAAGGAAGATCTAAAGCATGTATGGGAAAGATATTATCAAGCTAGTGCAAACCACGCTCGCGTTGAAGGCAGTAGCGGTTTAGGTCTAAACATTTGTAAAGAAATTCTTAACTTGCATAAGTTTAAATTAGGAGTTACATCAAAACTAGGAAAGGGAACAACTTTCTGGTTCGAAATGAATATAGTGAAGGCACAAAATAATTAGGAGGGACATATGATTAAACCATTAGGATCAAGAGTTTTACTTAAAAAACTTGAAGCAGAGGAAAAGACAGAGGGTGGCTTGATTTTAACAAGCAGTGCTAAGGAAGCACCACAACTTGCTGAAGTAATTGCAGTAGGCCCTGGAACTGATGAGGTTAAAATGGAAGTAAAGGCAGGCGACAAGGTTGTCTTTGCCAAGTATGGCGGAACAGAAGTTAAATACGATGGAGAAAAATATATGCTTATGGACCAAAAGGACATTTTGGCCGTTGTAGAGTAGGAGGGGAACATGGCAAAAGATTTACATTACGGAGAAGACGCAAGAAAAAGCTTACTTGCAGGTGTTGATAAGCTTGCAGATACAGTAAAGATTACTATTGGACCAAAGGGTAGAAATGTTCTTATCGAAAAGGAATTTGGATCACCTTTAATCACTAATGACGGTGTTTCCATCGCAAGAGAAATTGAATTGCAAGACCCTGTAGAAAACATGGGAGCTCAATTGGTAAAAGAAGTAGCAACAAAGACTAACGATGTTGCTGGTGACGGAACAACTACAGCTACACTTTTAGCACAAATCATCGTAAGAGAAGGCTTCAAGAATGTGGCAGCTGGTGCAAACCCAATGATCATCAGAAAAGGCATCCAAGGGGCAGTAGATGTTGCCGTTGCAGAAATCAAGAAGAATTCACAAGCCGTAGAAACTAAGGAAAGCATAGCACAAGTTGCAGCTATTTCAGCAGCAGATGAAAAGGTGGGAGAATACATCTCAGACGCTATGGAAAAAGTTGGTAGAGACGGCGTTATCACTATTGAAGAATCAAAGGGCCTAGAAACAAGCCTAGAAGTTGTAGAAGGTATGCAATTTGATAGAGGATATCTATCACCATATATGGCAACTGATCCTGAAAAAATGGAAGCTGTTTTAGAAAATCCTTTAGTTCTAATCACTGACAAGAAGATTACAAACATTCAAGATTTAGTTCCAATTCTTGAACAAGTAATGAAGATGGGAAGAAAGCTATTCATCATTGCTGACGAAATCGAAGGCGAAGCTCTTGCTACATTGGTAGTAAACAAGCTAAGAGGCATCCTTGATGTTGTTGCTGTAAAAGCACCTGGCTTTGGCGATAGAAGAAAAGCTCAACTAGAAGATATCGCAATCCTAACAGGCGGATGTGTAATCAGCGAAGAGCTAGGATATGAATTAGTTGAAATCACTCCTGATATGCTAGGTAATGCAGGCACTGTAAAAGTTGACAAGGATCAAACAGTAATCGTAAACGGTGCTGGAGATAAGGATGAAATCGAAGCTAGAATCTCTGCTTTAAAAACACAAATGGAAGACCAAACTAGCGAATTTGAAATCAGCAAGCTTCAAGAAAGACTTGCAAAACTAGCTGGCGGTGTTGCAGTTATTAAGGTGGGCGCAGCTACTGAAACTGAACTTAAGGAAAAGAAGCTTAGAATCGAAGACGCTCTTAACGCTACAAAGGCAGCCGTTGAAGAGGGCATCGTTCCAGGAGGCGGAATCGCTCTTGCAAACACAATTTCTGCTGTAAAAGCATATGTTGAAACTCTAGCAGGAGACGAAAAGACAGGGGCTAAGATTATTGAAAGAGCTTTGGAAGAGCCTGTAAGACAAATCGCTGAAAATGCTGGTTTAGAAGGCAGTGTAGTAATTGCCAAGGTAATGGAATCCAAGCTTGGATTTGGTTTGAACGCAGCTACTGGTGAGTATGTAAACATGATAAAAGCAGGTATCGTAGACCCTGCTAAGGTTACTCGTTCAGCACTTCAAAATGCCGCTTCAGTATCAGCTATGTTGCTTACTACAGAAGCTGGAATTACAAACATTAAGGAAGACAAGCCTGTATTAGCACCTATGGCACCACAAGGTGGAATGGGAATGATGTAGGAGGCACCATATGAAATTATCTCGTGAATGGATGGCTAAAATCGGTGAAGAAAGAGGAGTTAATCAATTTATTCTAGTTGCCGGTGTAGGTCTTACAACTTGCTCAGTATATCTAAACGAAAAGGGAGAAGATGGAAAGTGGTATGAACTCATGTCAACTCCTGCTATTATGGGACCACGAGGTCTAGGCAAGGAAAGAGACGGAGACGGTAAAACTCCCATTGGCACGTTCAAGCTGAACAATGCTTTTGGAGTAGCTGAAAAGCCAGCAACAAAGCTTGACTACCATAAGCTTCGTGAGGAGGACTACTGGTCAGCTGACCCTAATTGCCACTATAACACTATGATAAGCTTGAAGGATTATCCTCAGCTAAATACTGGAATGAGCGAGCATTTAATTGCCTATCCAACAGCTTATGAGTATGGAATGAATATTGATTACAATCCTGAGTGCGATTCAAAGAAAGGCAATGCCATATTCCTTCACTGCTTCGGAGAGGAAAAGCCTTTTACAGAAGGTTGCGTTGCAGTTCCTGCCAGCAAGATGAAATTCATAATGGAAAATATTGATCCTGAGTGTGTAATGGTAATAGATTATTTAAAGAATTTAAGCCCAGAAACTTATGGTGAATGGGACGTTCAGGAATAATACATAAAAGCTGTTCTTTGTGAACAGCTTTTTTCTTTTCTATCTTGCAATAGAATTAGAAAATATGGTAAAATTATAGAGTATTGCGAAGGTGCAATACTGGTTTTGAGGACGCTCAAAATCACGAATTTCAGTAAGGCACAATAGCTAAGTGTCTTGCAGCCAAATAATATTAGTAAAGGAGAAATAATTATGGCAAAAGAAAAATTCGAGAGAAACAAACCACATATTAACATTGGTACAATCG
>JAKSSL010000050.1 GCA_024403115.1 Clostridia bacterium | reverse complement strand
TGTTGGATGGAAATAATAGATAAACCCGAAAAACTGAAATTTGACACATGGCAAAAGATTTGACAACGTCTGCTATTGACAGACAAAACATATTGAATAACCCAATGGCCCTTCCAAAAATTAGGGAGGCGTTGGACGTGAGTTTCGTTGAATACAAAGGAACTTTCTACGTTACAAAACAGATGGCAGCCAAGTTCTATGAAGTGGATGAAAGAACTGTAACCAACTGTCTGAATGCGAATGACGAAGAGCTTAGACGTAATGGATATAAGTTATTACAAGGTGAGGAACTGAAAGAGTTTAAGCAATGTTTTGGTCAGGAAATGGATTTCCCGACCAAAACAACGATTCTTGGAGTCTTTGATTTCCGTTCTTTCCTAAATCTGGGTATGCTGCTTACCGCAAGTGAAAAAGCAAAAACGGTACGCAGTACGATGCTGGATATCGTGATTGCTGTAATGAATGAGAAAGCTGGTGGTTCAACTAAATTTATCAATCGTAGGGACGAGAATTATATTACATCTGCGATATTAGAAGAGAACTACCATAAAAAATTAACAGATGCCATTAGGGATCATGTAGTCAACAACAAGTATAAATATTCTCAGATAATGGATGCTATCTACAAAGTCGTTTTTTGTGAGAAAGCTGCTGAGTATAAGAAATTGCTGGAACTTAGCAAGAAGGACAGCTTGCGACGTACCCTTTATGCAGAGGTATTGGTGGCGGTTTCATCTTTTGAGAATGCAACTGCAGAAAAAATTGTTGAAACAGCCCAAACTTTAGGCACACTTAGTGTAAAAGATGTTAACCAGATAGTTGTGGAATTGGCAAAGAATCCACTTATTAAGCCGGTTGTTGAAGATGCTCGTTCTAAAATGGCATCACGAGACAATGCATTAAGAAACGTATATCACGGCAATCTAGCAGCTTATGTTCGTGCTGTTATGCCTGAAGAATACCAGAAATTTATCGGCAATTTGTCGGTGGATTTTGATAAGTTACTGGATGAGAACAAAGACGTACTTGAACACCTCAAGCAATAAGAATATACGCTATGGGTATAGATTATATTGAATATGAGCAAGCCCTCAAAATCTACGAGAAAACTGTAGAAAAGAGTGGTGGCGGTATGGCAGGTGTTCGCGATGCTGGTGGCATACAACTGATGTTGGAGAATGTGCAGAACGATTGGTATTATCCAGAAATTGCTGACAAGGCTGCCTACATGATGTTCAGCCTCTGTCGCGGTCATTACTTTGCCGATTGTAATAAGCGCATTTCTATAACTCTTACTATGTACTTCTTGCTGATGAATGGCTACCTATTTGTCGCACAAACCTTCATGAAGGATATGGAAGAGATCGCGCTCGATTTAGCTGCAGGCTGCATGGAAAAGGAACTCCTGACCGACATCATGCATTGCCTTGTAAATGCAGAACCTTATTGCGAAGCCGTTTTGCTTGGTATTGCGAATGCTCGTGCTAAACGTGTAGAAATCGAGGAAC
>JAKSSL010000005.1 GCA_024403115.1 Clostridia bacterium | reverse complement strand
TTCAGTATCGAACCGAACTAGGGTTTGGTTAGACCGTGTTTTTTTACCTGTCTACCTTCGCTTGACAAGTTCAGAATATTCCGCCATAATTTTCTACTTTAATTTGTTGCTTTTAGTATTATCCAAATACTCTTTTGTTTCCTTTGCAACGACCCCTGACAAGGCCAACAAAGCGATCAAGTTTGGAATAGCCATAAGACCATTAAATATGTCTGCCAAAGTCCAAACTGCTTCCAAAGTTAGGAATGGTCCGATTAATACGCAAAGAACATATATCCACTTTGAACCTGCCAATATCTTCTTCTTGTAGCCAACTAGGTATTCTAAACATCTTTCTGAATAGTAGTCCCAACCAAGTATTGTTGTAAAAGCAAAGAATGTAAGGCATATAGCCAAAACTACTGAGCCAACCTCATCGTTCCAAGGTAAGCCTGTTCCGAAAGCGTATGCAGAAGCTTGCGCTCCTTCCAAACCAGTATCTAAAGTTCCTGTAACAACCAATACTAGACCAGTTAAAGTACAAACGATAATAGTATCGATAAATGTACCTGTCATTTGAACCAAACCTTCTCTAACTGGTGACTTAGTTTGAGCTGCTGCAGCTGCGATAGGAGCAGAACCTAAACCTGCTTCGTTGGAGAAAATACCACGAGCGATACCTTTTTGCATAGCAATCATAATAGCGCCTAAAGCACCACCTGCAACTGCCCTTAGGCCGAATGCTGATTGGAAAATCAATGCTATTGCACCTGGTAATCTATCAATATTGTTGATAATAATAGCTAAAGCTACAACTATGTAGGATATAGCCATGAAAGGTACAACTATTGTTGTAACCTTTGTAATTCTTTGAATACCACCGATGATTACACGAGCTACGACTATTGCCAAAACTACTGCAGTGATTACAATTGAAATGGAATAATCTGTACCAAAGATATTAATCACATGCTCTTTGTTAGGATCGCAAACTCCTTGGATTGCACTTGCAATTCCGTTTACTTGAGTGAATGTACCTATTCCTAAGAAACCAGCACCAACACCGAAAACTGCAAATACTTTTGCAAGCCATTTCCACTTTTCTCCCATTCCCTTTTCAATATAGTAGAATGGTCCTCCTAAAGCGTGGCCATCAATGTTAATAGTTCTATATTTTACTGCAAGAACACCTTCTGCGTATTTTGTTGCCATACCGATTAAACCGGCAAATATCATCCAAAATAATGCACCAGGTCCACCTGCTACAACTGCTGTTGCAACACCTACAATGTTTCCTGTTCCTATAGTTGCTGCCATGGCAGTACAAAAGGCTCCAAAGCTTGTTACTTCGCCCTCGGCGCCCTCTTCATTAGTAAGCATATACTTGAAAGAAATACCTAGCTTTCTTAAGCTTATGCCTTTCGTTCTAATTGTTAGAAATATTCCTGTTAAAAGTATTAGAACAATTAAAGGAATACCCCATACTACGTCATCGACGCTTTTTAAAAAATCTGTAAAGTTCATTTCACATCTCCTTATAAAAATTAAAAAGTCGAAAGCTTTGCTTTCGACTCTAGAGAGATGCCATAGTTAAATTGTGTTAGCAATACTATAGCTCTGTCCATTTTGCCTGAGATATCACTTTGGGCTTGCTAACCTCCAAAGCTTAAACCTTCGGCGCCTGTAATAGGTCTCTCCAGAGAATATTATGGAAATATTATACACAAACTTATGAGGAAATGCAAGGCTTTTACAGGAAAATAAAAAAAGTGTCAAAATCAAATGATCTTGACACTTAAAATTCATATTAACTACTTAGCTTCAACAACAGCTACTGCTACCGCTACAGTTGCTCCAACCATAGGATTATTACCCATTCCAATATATCCCATCATTTCTACGTGAGCTGGAACGGATGAAGATCCAGCGAATTGAGCATCTGAGTGCATTCTTCCCATAGTATCTGTCATTCCATAGGAAGCTGGACCTGCAGCCATATTGTCAGGATGAAGAGTTCTTCCTGTACCACCGCCTGATGCTACTGAGAAATACTTCTTTCCTAAAGCTACCATTTCCTTCTTGTATGTACCTGCAACTGGATGTTGGAATCTTGTAGGATTAGTTGAGTTACCTGTAATTGAAACATCAACTTTTTCATGATGCATGATAGCAACACCTTCTCTAACATCGTTGGCACCATAGCAATTAACCTTTGCTCTTTCGCCCTTTGAATAAGGAATAGTTTCAACTACCTTTAATTCTCCAGTGAAATAGTCAAAGTCTGTCTTTACATATGTGAATCCGTTGATTCTTGAGATGATTTGAGCTGCGTCTTTTCCTAAACCGTTTAAGATAACCCTCAAAGGTTTCTTTCTAATCTTGTTAGCTGAATTAGCAATTCCAATTGCGCCTTCTGCTGCTGCAAAACTCTCGTGTCCAGCAAGGAAAGCAAAGCAATCAGTATCTTCTGATAAAAGCATTGCTGCCAAATTACCATGACCTAATCCAACTTTTCTGTCTTCTGCTACTGAACCAGGCAAGCAGAAGGCTTGTAAACCTTCTCCAATAGCTTCAGCAGCCTCGCTTGCAGTCTTTACATTCTTTTTGAAAGCAATAGCTGCACCTGCAACATATGCCCATGCTGCATCCTCAAAACATATTCCTTGTACGCCCTTACAAATTGCATAAGGATCGATACCTTTTTCATCACAAATCTTCTTTGCTTCTTCCAAATCAGCAATGCCGTAAGAATTTAAAACACCGTTGATTTTGTCTATTTTTCTATCAAAATTTTCAAAAGTAATCATTAGTGCCTCCTATTCTTCACGTGGATCAATCTTCTTGACAGCTTCATCAAATCTGCCATAAGTTCCGCTTGCATCTTCAATAGCTTGTGCTGGATCAACGCCCTTCTTGATAGCGTCCATCATTTTGCCCATGTTAACATACTTGTAACCGATAATATTATTATGGTCATCCAAGCCGATTTCAACAATATATCCTTCAGTTAATTCCAAATATCTTGGGCCTTTGGCTTTTGTTGAATAAATAGTACCAATTTGGCTGCGATGGCCTTTACCTAAGTCTTCAAGGCCTGCACCTATTGATAAGCCGCCCTCTGAGAAAGCTGATTGTGTTCTGCCATAAACGATTTGCAAGAACAATTCTCTCATTGCAGTATTAATAGCATCACAAACCAGGTCTGTGTTTAAAGCCTCTAGAATTGTTTTGCCAACTAGAATTTCCCCTGCCATAGCAGCAGAATGTGTCATTCCTGAGCAACCCAAAGTTTCCACTAAAGCCTCTTCAATAATTCCATCCTTAACATTCAAGCTAAGTTTGCAAGCCCCTTGTTGAGGTGCACACCAGCCAATTCCATGAGTCATGCCTGAGATATCTTTAATCTCTTTAGCTTGAACCCATTTTCCCTCTTCAGGAATGGGTGCTGGACCATGATTTGCGCCCTTGTTTACGACACACATGTTTTCTACTTCTGTAGTGTAAATCATCTTTCCCTCCTAAAATTTGAATTTCTTTTTTCTTGATTTTTTGTTTATAGATTTAAATTGTTTTGCTGTCTTATCTTTGTATTTATTTTTTCTCTTGCTGAAAATAGGAGCCTGTTTATTGGCCTTAGCTATCTTCCTGTATTTGGATTTATTAGTTCTTCCATAAGTCTTGTTAAATACAGTTTTAAGTAAAATCAATAACAGTAGAACTATTGCAATTATTGCAATAATGCCAAATAAGATTATCTTGAAAGCTGTGCTAGGATTGGAGAAATTGGCAAAGAAAGTGCCGTCATTTTCCACCTTGGCTTTTGCGATTTCATCTTTGTCAAAGTACTTAGATTTTACTCCGTTATTGTTGATGTATGTTGCCAAAGCGCTCCAAGCTTTTACAGTATTTCCGTTATAAAAATCAAAGCTTTCTTTACTAAAGTCGTCTAAGCTAATTCCGTCTTTGTCTTTGAAAAATACTTTGTTTAGTCCGAAAAGGCCACCATCATAATCAGCGATAGCTTTTGCAGAAACCTCATCAGTAATGCATAAGTATAGTTGATCATCTTCATAGTTTTCTTCTACAGATTCCAACTTATTCAAAGTCATTCTAGCATCGCAGAAGGAGTAATTTAAACCGCTAAAGTATATTCTGCTATCCTCACCATAGCTGGCATCTCTTTCAGCTAAGCGCTTTACTTCTTTACCTGTCAAATATAGCTTTAAAAGCTTTGTACCCAAATCATTTTTGGCAGAACCAAAAACTTCAAAGCAATCATAAGGACTGATATCACCTTGTGGTAATGAGTTCTTCAAGGCTTTTTCTGTTACGAAAGCCAGCGGAACATCATCGATTTTGGAGTCTACGCTTTTAGCATAGCCATATCTATATGTCAAAGCGACCAATTGGCCAAAGCCATTGTTAAGCTTACCATCACAGTTCAACTCATATGGTAGGTTTGTAAGTGGATAGCTTGTAGGAAGCCCATAGCCTTCAAAATATGAATTAAGCAAGCTTGCATTGTGAGCCTCAACAGCATCAAGCAAGCCAGAGTTTTCCTCTGAGTCTGACAGCTTGTAGCTTACATCCTTGGAATAGTTCCATGTGTTTGTTGCTGTGTCCTTAGTGAAAATCACTTGACCCATTGAATTTTCTTCAGCGCCTACAAGAGGAACACTGCAAACCTGTTCACCGTTGTTTCTTCCAGCTGTCTTAGAGTTTGTAATAATTAAATTAATACCTTCAACAGATTCAGCGATTTCTTTTTCTAAGAAACGTGGGCCCTCATCATTGCTTTTCACCATAGCGACTATCATGTCTACATTAGGATGAGTCGCTTTTATAGCAGCAACTGTATTTTGAGCAGCCTCAACAGGATCAGTCAAATCCGCATCGGCTGACAAGGAATCATCAATCACATTGAAGAAAGCAACGCTGTTACCATACTTTTGTTCCACAGTGAAAGAGCTAACCAAATTGCTTCCAACGGTACCGTTTGAAATGATGAAAGGTGTTTGGCCATTTTCACCCTTATTGTTAAAAGCATAGGCTACAGCATTTCTAACTTGATCTAAGCCCTTATCCAGCTCCATATTTCCCAAAGCAACGGCATCATAAGTCATCATGCCCATAAAAGCATAATCGAAACTGCCATCTTCTTCTACACCGTATTTATTGCCCGATGAAAGGAAATTACCATTATCCACAAAATATGTATTTGGCATTTCTTTTCTCAATGCTTTTAGCTGAGTATAAGCACTTGCAAGGCTTCCGCCCTTAGAAGCGACAAAATTTCCCATTACATCTCCAGTATATGCAATGGAAATTGTGTTCACATCTTGCGCAGTGCAATCGTAAGTTTCGCCATCCCAAGTGTAGCTCTCCAAAGAGCTATCAATCTTTGCGGCCCAAGCCATGGATGGAACCATCAGCATTGCTATTGTCAAAACTGCAATAATTTTTCTGAATTTTTTCATAATCTCACCTACTGAATAATCTCAATTTCAATAATAGAGTTTATAGACTTTGAATTATCTAAATAGAAATAATAAGTCATTCCCTCTATGCCCTTTTCTTTTCCTTCGAATATGGAAAGTTTTTCCCCATTTAAAACTTCCTTTACAAAATGCATCTTAATCTTCTTTATTTTGTATCCCTGTAAAAGCTCAGGTATGTAGTTTAAAGCTAGGCTCAAATGCTCCACATTATTCATGTGACCATTCTTGTCTAGATTAGTGTACGCAACCTGGTATTCTCCCACTTTTTCATAGTCAACGCTGTTTTTAACCCTGATAAATTTAGGTAATTTACCTGAATACTCTTCTTTGTAAAAGCCATCTGTAACCGGGCTTTCACGCAATATCTTTCTCTTATCAAGATCTACAACTGTCCATTGGCTTAAAGAAGTAGCAATAAGCTTATCGCCCTTGTACACCCTTGCCGCTCTTGGGAAAATCGCTCTTACAGTTTCGTACGGAAAGGTTTCGAATTCTAGAACATCTCCTTTTTCACAGCTGTCCTTGATTTCAAAATCCATTTCATTAACAAGCAAGGCCTGTCCCATGGTCCTAAGTTTATCATTGGAGAAGCCTTCAAGACGCATTTGGTTTTCAAAGCACTCTTCCATGAGATTTAAAAGCACATCCGCTTTTAAATTTCCGTGAAAATCACACTCATATTTTCTAATTGTCCTGCTTTCTTTGTAAGGTTTTTCAAACATTAAATTTTAACCCTCAAACTTCTAAGATGTCTAACCAAAGCATTTAATGCTTCAACACGCTTTACTACTATTAAAGCGTTCTCTTCTCTGTACATTAAAATTTCGTTTAAAGAATCCTTCAATTCTTGACAAAGCTCCTTGGCTTCCTTCAAAATCTTTGAGCTTAATTCTTCCGCCTTGTCTCCTGAAGCCTGACGAATTACATCTATTAAAGCTTCCTTCATGTCTTCAAAATTATCAATGGAAGCGTCAATCTTTTCAAGTTCATCGCCAACTGCGCCAAAGCCAAAGCCGTCCATGCTTAGCTCTGGAATATCGTAGTGATAATCGATATAGAAAGCATCCTTTACTTCTCTAGAAATCAAGTTCTTGTACTCATTTATCTTAGCATCAATTTCATTGGTCTTAATAAAGCTCCAAGTCTTTAGGCTGATTAAGTACTTCTTGCATATTTCTATCATTAAGGCTTTTGACATGGATAAATCAATGTTCTTGAATTCATCAAGCTCAGAAAGCATATCTTGACTTAATTGAGAAGCCTTCTTGTTGATCTCTCTTGCCTCTCCTTTTGCACTATCTAAAATGTCATCTAAAGTCTCATTAATATCACGGAATTTGATTTCAGCCTCATCCATAGGAATTTGGCAAGCCTTGCTGTAAAGCTTAATATGTGACATACAGCTGTCAATAATATCAGCAAGCTTCTTCTTGGAAGATTCCTCGATGATTTCCATAATGGAATTTCTGCAATCACGAATGATATTTGTCTTAAGTTCCTCAACGCCAAAGCCAGTCTTTGCGCTAACTGGAAACATGTGAACGGATTCAACATCCATAATATCGCAAAGAAGCTTTTCACAATATGCCAAGTAAGCCTCTAAATCCGCTTCATCAATTACATCGATTTTGTTAACTGCGAAATAGAATTTTGAAGCGAATTGCTTAGCATTACGTAAAAAGTCAATTTCAATTTGATTGATAGGGCTATCTACTGATAGCATGAAGATACAAGCATCGCTTTCCTTCACATAAGCATATGCTGCATCAGTGTTATTTTGATGGATGGAACCAACTCCAGGAGTGTCAACAAAAGTCAGCCCCTCCTTCAAGAACTCAGCTGGTGCAAACATTGTTACTTCCTTGACTGCCATTTGATTGTTTGGATTCTCTTGCTCATTAATATACATGTGCAAATCCTCAAAAGGCGCTTCCTTAACTATGCCGTTATGGAATCTTATTTCAGCAGATTTTTCGCCATATTTGATTTCTGTAACAACGGCTGTTACTGGAACGATGCCCACAGGAAGAATGTCATCCTCCAAAATGGCATTGACTAAAGTACTCTTTCCTCTTTTAAATTGTCCAATAACTGAGATTGTAATATCCCTGTTATTAATCTTTTCTACTATTTCCTTGGCCTTTAAAAACTCCTTTTGACAGATCTCAAAAGGTTCTAATAATTCAACGGCCGTGTTTGCAATCTCCAAGGCTGGTCTTGACATTTAATTCCATCTCCTTTTTTTCATAGTATACAAAGTTATTATATCATTAAAGATTTAGTTTTTCAACGAAAAAAGCAGATACAAAGCCTATATAAGCTAGGCCAAAACAGTTTTTGAACTTTTATTTTTCCTACCCTTTATTTATTACAATTTTTATGCTAAAATATTATCGTTGTTTTATAATATGCATTGAATAATTAGCATGGAGGATTGACCGAGTGGCTAAGGAGCTCGCCTGGAAAGCGAGTAAGGTGTAACAGCCCCGCGGGTTCGAGTCCCGTGTCCTCCGCCAAACATATTAGAAGGAGCTGATATAATTCGTATCAGCTCTTTTTTTATGGTATAATGAGAAAAATATAATGGTTTAGGGGTGAAAATATGAAATATTTTCCTATACTAGATGAGGTATTTTCTTCAGATAGCTATTACTTTATAATAATTGCCCTAGTTATAGCAGTATTCATTGGGAAAGCATTGGATAGCCCAAAGATAAATGTTATTGCTATGTTAGTATGCCTTCTTGTTTATGGCTTGTGCGAGATGGTATGCCAAAGCTGTGGTGATTATTTCTATGAACTCATAAGCCTTATTGTCGGGGTAGTAAGCATTGGTGGATTTTTAGGATTTTTGATTGTATTCATTGTATCCAAGCTTAGGAGAATTAAAATTGACAGAGAAGAAAAATAAAAAGAAAAAAATAATTCGCATAGCGTTGATACCTGTACTTCTAGCAGTTTTATTGCTAGGAATATATACGGTTTATTCATTAGCTCATACAAGCGAAGCTCTCCATACAGTAGAAGAATACCAAGAATTCTATTCCGATTTGACAATCACTGAAGATTCTGAAGGGTCTGTATCCCTTTTGCCAAATGATGAATCGAAATCAAATCATATGGGCATCATCTTTTATCAAGGTGCCTCTGTTGAACCTTTGGCTTATGTTCCCCTACTTTCTGGATTGGCTGAAGATGGATATTCCATCTACGCACCTAAATTCCCATGTGGCATGGCCGTTTTCGACAGTGATGCAGCGGATCTTGTAATGGAACAGCACCCAGAGATTGAAGCTTGGTATATTGCAGGACATTCAATGGGTGGTCTCTACGCATCAAAGTACGCTTCCACAAATGAAGATAAACTGTTAGGCGTAATTTCCATATCATCACCTGTTGTAGATGAGCTGGCGGACAAGGATTTGCCTGTGCTTATGCTTTATGGCAGTCTTGATGGTATTTATCATGGTGTAGAATCCGATGATCCATTGCCAAAAGATACAGAAATCACTTGTATCGAAGGAGCAAATCACGCACAATTCGGCGATTACGGACATCAGCTTATGGATAATGATGCCACTATTTCCCCTGAAAAGCAGAGAGAAAAAGGCACCAAGTGTATGTTAGAATGGCTACAGGAACAGGGAATAAAACAGCCCGGTCACTACTCATTTGATCCCTACCTTGTTCCTGAAATTCAAACAGAAGTCTGTGGAGAAAAGATGACAAAGGCTTATCACAGTTTTATTGATGCTGTACTAAGTGGAAAGACTTCCTTTGCTTGTGAAGACAAGACAACATATGATTGGATGCTAGGTCAATATCCTTATGCGTGCTGTCCAGTGATTGAACGCTATATACAAGCTCCTGAAAATCATGTAGGATTTGAAAAGGGCGTAGGATATTTTCAATATGCAATTCCTTATGAAGAATTCAAAACAAAATATGATGAATTTGCTGAACTAGTTTCCAGTATTCTAAATGACGTTTTGGAGGATGACTATAGCGATTTTGAAAAGGCTTTTGCACTGTATAAATACTGTTCCGACAACATTGAGTACGATCAAGATTTGTTCCATAGAATGTCACAGGAAGCACCAAGTGACGAAGAAGTTTCACCATATCGTACCCTTACTGAGAAAATTGGTATTTGTCAAAACATTTCAACTGCTTATTCATTTTTATTGCAACAAGCTGGCGTAGATGCTACAGTTTGCTCCGGATTTAGAGACTACGATGGTGCATCCCATCAATGGTCATTTGTACGAATCGATGGCGTATATTACCACATCGATGTTACTTATGCTTTGGGAAGCCAATCACTTAGTTATTTCATGATGACGGATGAGCAACGCTACAATGACGGTGGCTTCACTCCTGATTCATTCTCTTTTGTGAATAATTACAATGAAGAATTTGTTCACAAGACTTTCTCCTGTAAGGATGATCGTTTCAAGGAGTTTTGGGATGCAGTATATACTGATATTGACTTTAAAAATCACAAGTTAAGCTATAGTAATTACAAAGAGGATCCCGCATCCTTTGATTATGGAAAGTTAACAAAATAGATTCAAATATGGGAGCAGGGTTTCCTACTCCCTTTTAAAAAATGAGAAAATGATAGAGATAAAAACCGTAGAAAAAAATAGCCTATTGGCGACAAATTTGCTGAACTTTATTAAGGAGTGCTCCTGGCTTGAGGTCAAAGACCATATGGCACAGTTGGTGAAAAGCTGGGATTTTACAGACTGGGAAACCATGATAGTTGCTTTAGACAAGGATAGAATAGTCGGCTTTGCTTCAATTATGAAAACAGACTACTATCCCCTGCCCGACATCTTCCCATGGGTGTCCAGTATTTTTGTCACAGAAGACATGCGAGGAAATAGAATCAGCGAAAAACTTATTGATTATGCAAATGAGTATTTAAAAGCACAAAACTTTGATAGAAGCTATATCCCATCAGAGTTTTTTGGTCTCTATGAAAAATACGGCTACACTTATGTAAAAGATATCCTAAACTACGGTGATGAACTTGATCATCTCTTTGTAAAAACGTTCTAAAAAGGAGTTTCGTATATGTATATTGAAACTGAAAGACTAATAATCACTGAATTCACATTGGATATGGCTCCTGTTGTGCAGGCCAATTCTATGGATGAAGACAATATGAGATTTGTCCCAGATGAAGTATGGGAAACTGTAGAAGAAACAAAGGAAGTATTGGAGTTTCTAATATCACAGTATGGTTCTTGTGAGGGACCATTTGTGTACCCTGTTCTTTTGAAGAAAAGCCATGAAAATATTGGCTATGTTCAATTATGCCCAATTGAAGATGAGAACTGGGAAGTGGGCTATCACATTGCAAAGCAATATACAGGAAATGATTATGCAAGTGAAGCTGTACAAAGCTTTTTACCAGTAATTACAAAAGATCTGGGTATAAGCCAGGTTCACGGCATCTGTTTGGCAGATAATAAAGCTTCTATTGGAGTTATGAGAAAATGTGGCTTTGAAAACATATATACTGGAATTGGCGAATATCAAGGGGACCAACGTGAAATCATCCGCAATCTTTGGAAGAATGAATAAGCCTTCACGGATAAAAACTGGCATCTTGAAAAACTAACAAAAAAATGCTAAAGTATGAATTAGAATAACTTGCGGATGTGGCGGAACGGCAGACGCGCACGGTTCAGGTCCGTGTGATTCACATCGTGAAGGTTCAAATCCTTTCATCCGCACCAATTTTGATTAGAGAATTGATGCAATATATATCTTTTTAGAAAATATATGGTATAATTAAAAAAAACGAGAGGTGAAGCACTATGGCAATCGAAAAAGAATTAGTCGATTTAATGAAAAAATATTACGAGAATGTCGACCATTGCATCGGTTATCCTGTATGCCAATATCCAAACATCAGTGGTTTCGGAGAATGGTATGATAAAACAGGCCTATGCGATATTTCAATTAACAATGTTGGTAACCCTTTTGATGCGGAACAATTCGTATTGAACTCAACTATGATTGAACGTGATGTAATTAGGAAATTCTCCAGAATATATGGTGTTCCTGAAGGAAAAGAATGGGGTTTCGTTACAAACAGCGGTACTGACGGAAATATGCACGGAATATATTTTGGTGCAAAGAAGCTTCAAAAAGAAACTGGAATGCTTCCACTTGTATATATTTCAAAAGAAGCACACTATTCATCAAGTCGTATCTGCGATGTGCAAAACCTTGAAACTCGTATGATAGATTATGATAAATACGGACGTATGGATCCAGAAGCATTTAGAGAAGCTCTTGATCCTACAAGACCTGCCCTAATAGTATTTGCTATAGGCTCTACTTTCATGGGAGCAGTTGACGATATACAAGCTATTCAAAAGGTTTTAGACGAGAAAAAGCCTGTTGGTGTGTACAAACACTTGGACGCTGCTTTATTTGGTGGATATTTACCATTTACTCCATACAAGGATTTAGTAAATATGCAAAAGCAAGGATATGATTCCATCGCTATTAGTGGTCATAAATTCTTTGGTGTTGATGAACCTTGTGGACTTTTCATCAGCCGTCAAGAAATTATTGATTCACAACAAAGCTTCAAGGTAGAATATCTTCGCAACGATATGCCACTAATTAGCTGTTCTAGAAATGGTCTAACTCCACTTAAATTCCATTGGATCATGAATGCTATGGGTAATGAAGGTTTCGAAAAAGAAGCTGCATTCATGTTGGAGAACACTCAATATCTTCAAGATAAGTTGGACGAAAATAACTATCCAGCATGGCACTTGAAATATAGTAATACTGTATTCTTCAAGCGTCCACCTCAATGGATAAGAGACAAATATATGCTTGCTAACGGCTATATGGAAGAATACGGCGGTGAGCTTTCACACGTAGTTGTAATGCAACACGTAACAAAAGATATTATCGACGAGTTTATTGAAGATATACTATCAAGCGTAGAAGAATAAAATCTATAAGGCATATAAAAAGAGGCTTACGCCTCTTTTTTGTTGTCTATTTGTCTTCCTTTTGAAGTAGATCTCTGATTTCCTTCAATACATCAAGCTCGCTAGGTTCAGCAGCTGCCTCTTCAACTGGCTCAGCTTTCTTAGCCTTTGCCTCTTCAATCTTCTTTTCAGCCTTCATAATAAGCTTCAATACAATGAAAATGCAAAGTGCAATGATTAGAAAATCAATTATACTTTGAATAAAATTACCATAAGTCAAAGCTGTTTCACCGTGTTCAGCAGTCTCAGGTGAAATTACCCATTTCAAGTCTGCAAGAGCAATCTTTCCTGTTAACAGACTGATTAGTGGTGCGATAATATCATCTACCAATGATGTAACAATTTTACCAAAAGCACCGCCTATTACAACGCCTACAGCCATATCGATAATGTTACCTTTTAATATGAATTCTTTAAATTCTTGTGCAAAATTTTTCATAGATATCATTCCTTTCTTTGATATTTAAAGTATATCACATGTGGCCCCTCCTTTCAAATAAAAAGCTCAGCTGCCTAATGCTGAGCCTTTTGATGAAAAGCATTTCGTTTTATTAATGTTTTTACTTAGTCTTTATCTTGTAAACCTTTGACCAGGCTGAGTAGTACTTTGTCTTACCCACTGTCTTATATGTTCTGATCTTAACAAAATATTTTGTTTTGCCTGAAGCACTAATCTTCTTGGTAATAGCTTTGCTTGATTTTACAAACTTTGATTTTGCTTTAGTAAACTTGCTATTTTTCGCATACTTAATTTGGTATCCTGTAATATTCTTTGTCTTCGCAGTCTTTACTACAAAAGCTTTCTTCTTGGCTTTTACATAAGAAATCTTTGCTTTTACAGGAAGAATCTTAAATGTCTTGGAAAGTTTGCCGCTGTAATACCCCTTTCCTTCAACACTCGCTTTTGCCAAGCCCACATTCTTGTTATTGCTATACTTTACTGTATAATCAACCCCTTCTGTAAGTTTGTTTCCAAAAGCATCCTTAACTGTAATTTTTGGGCAAATAGCTTTGCCTGTGTAAGTTGCACTAGCATTTAGAGTTAGTCCACTTACTTTAAAAGCTTTTAAAGGAGCTTTGTCGCTCATATCATAGAATCTGCGATCGCCTCTTTCCAATGCTTCAAAAGCTAAAAGAGCTTCATAAGATTGTTGAGTTCCAGCTTGATTAATTGTCTTGTTATTTGTATAACCAAATCCGCCTGTTTCAACAGCGAAGCTTAGCAAGCCATCCAAAACTGAAACGTGATTATCGATAAATCTCTTGTCTTTGTCAGGATTGATTCCGTTTGCACATATGGCCCAAATAGCAACAGCTGTAGAGTTACTATTTGCACTTCCCCATGATGAGTATGCGCCAGTTTCACCCATGTTTTCTGATAGGAATTTGATTCCATTATCAACTGCGGCTTTAACTTCCTTATCAGCTACATATGGAGCCAAAGCCACCAATACCATAGATGTCATATCCACATCGGGATCAGTTGCCTTTCCATATGCCCATAAGCCATTTTCAGCAATTCTTCCATCCAAGATTGCCTTAACAAGATTCTCTCTGCTTGCTTGTGTCACACCTTCTGGAGCTTTAGGAATTTCATAGTTTCCGCTGTCTAAAGCCATCAAAGCATAAACAGGTCCATTAATTCCTTGCGCCACAATTGCATCATAATCAGCAAGTTTTGCTACCAGATTGTATCCGCAAATATTTGTGGCATCATAGCCTCCTGCTGTAAAAGCTAGGATTCCCTTATCGTTATTAGTATAACTTGTTTTACCTTTTTCTAGACCGCCATTGCCGTCTATTACTTCTTGAGCTAATTTTTCATAATATGCTCTATCAGGTTTTGCTCCAGCCTTAGCTAAATCCATTGCATAGAATGAACCGTTAAGACCGCCACCTGACTTTTCACAAAAACCTTGCAATTTTTCTTGCAAGTATGTCATAGAACTTGCTTTAGCATTTTCAAAAACATCACTGTATACGTTCTTAGCAAATGCCATGCTGCCCATGCTTGTAAACACTAGGGCAAAAGCAAGAATAAGTGATATGCTTTTTCTTTTCATATTGATCCTTTCTAAAATACCATGCCGCCTGTAACAAATTCCCATGAGATCTTATCCCCTTTTTTCACTGTCACATCGTCGGCACTGTCCATAACTAATTCCCCATTGACCCTATAGGTCCATCCGCTTCCGCCACCTTTGTCGCCTTCTCTAAGACCATTAATGCCAACCACATAGATACCAAACATGGTTTCTTCAGCTTCAATTTTTGCTCCAGATTTTTTCAAAGCATCATATACGCTGGTATTTTTTGTTACTTCCAAAGTCTTATTCTGGCAATGTCCTTCTACACTAATTGTGCAAGTAAAAGTGTCCTTCTTGTCGGATTTTTTGTCAGACTCTTTGTCCTTTTTCTTTTCCTTGGAATCGGACTTGGACTTCTTTTCCTTGGACTTAGTCTCAGTCTTTTCTTGATCCTCTTGTTTAGTCTCAGACTTTTCTTCAAGCTTTTCTTCTTGGTCTTTTACATCCTTGTCATCAGCTTGAATCTTGTCATCGATTTCCTTCTTTTCCTTTGTCTCTTCCACCTGTTCTTGTACGCTTACTTCTGTTTGAGAATCGCTTACCTTATCGTCGATCTCATTGCCACAAGCACAGCACGAGAAGATTAACAATAAAACCAAGATAATGGCGGATTTGGATTTTTTAAACATTAAAAAAACTCCTTTCTTCATTTGAATCAAGGAGTTATTGCTAACTAAAATAGTTTTAGTAATTCGTTCTGTTATCGAATGCCCGCAATAACTCTTTGAACTTCTCATAGGCAGTTCTTCTGACTTAAGCATGTTGCTTTTAAACGCCTTCCCAGTTATACCAGTGGCATATGTTTAAAAGCAATGCTATTACAGCAGCGGCTCTGTGGAGGAATTGCACCTCTCTTCTCTATTAAGCTCAATTAGGAGCACCTTATGAGAAAATATTAAATTATATTAAAAAGTATTAAATACTTTTCACCCAGTGTTAACGTATACTTATTTTATTCAGCTTGTTGCGAAGGGGTGGTAGCAACAATAATACGATAATGAAATTTGATACCCCGTGAATAGCATCAAATGACAAACCGGCTACCCAGTAAGCTACCGCGGCCGTCCACCCGCTTGTAAATATATACGGTATGGAACAAAATGCTCCAAATGTAAAACCATGCAAAGATGCAATAATTGCAAATACCCATCTATTATTGCTATGTCTAAAAGGCATAGTAACAGCAACCAGAATTGGCCAAACATAGAAATACATTATTGTCCATATTCCAAAGCCATATAGAGCAATTTGCAAAATAACAAAACCGATTACTGGATAAATGGTCTTCCAACCATAGCGTATAACACAAAGCATAATTATCAAAGCGACAGGATGCACATTTGGTATCATCCTTAAAGCTTCCTTGCCTATGACCATCAATGCGCACATCAAAGCAAGCTCTGCGATTTCGGTAACACTTATTTTATTGTTTACGCTTTTTAAATCCATTAAAAAAACTCCGTAAATACTAAAATTCAAGGAGTTATACTTATACACATATATTTCGTTCTGTTATCGAATGCCCGCAATAACTCTTTGAACAATCTCTTAGGTAGGTCTTCTGACTCAAGTATCAACGCTTTGACAGTCTTCCCGGTTTCCCAGTGACATATTTGCCAAAGCTCCTCTATTACAGCAGCGGCTCTGTGGAGGAATTACACCTCACTTCCCTGTTATGCATAAAGCACCTGCAAGATATCTATTTATTTTTAATTATTGTATCATAGGAAGTCTATTTATGCAATTGTTTTATTATTTTAATATGGTATAATGTAATTGGAGAGTGTATATACTATGAATACCAATAAATTCAAAAACACAAATCAAAAAGTTCTAGGTGTTTTGGCACTGCTATGTACGGCAACATTTTGGGGCTTTGGATTTCCTGCTTTAAAAGTTTTGGGAAATATACCGCCCTTCTACATTAATTTTTGGCGTTTTCTAATATCCGCCTTACTATTGGCAATCATTTTCAGAAAACACATTAAATTAATCAACAAACAAATGATCAAGGATACTGTTATTATCAGTATTTTCCTATATGGTTGCTATGCTCTTACCACTATAGGTATGGAGTATACTACAAGTGCTAGAGCCTCATTCTTCACCTGTTTAGGTGCTATAGGCGTGCCACTGATCAATTTAATTCTGTTTAGAATTATTCCAAACCTAAAACTAAGCATAGCCATTATCATCTGTGTAATTGGAGTTTATCTAATTTCCATAGGTGGAGGAAATGCCGATATAGGTTTTTCTGGTGGAGACCTGATTTGCTTGTCTGCATCCATCTTCGGCTCGGCATATACTATCGGGCTAGGAAGAAAATCAGCAAGCTTTGACCCTATCGCATTTTCCATGTTAGAATCTGCCCTATTCGTTGTATACTCACTTATAGGTATGATTGCAAACGGTGAAATATCGGTAGCTTTATCATATGATTTCAGCACTTTAGAAATCGCATCAATGATATTTACTGGAATTGGATGCTCAGCCATTGCTTTTGTATGTCAAACATATGGTATGGCAAGAGTCAGCTCCAATAAGGCTTCCCTTATACTTACACTGGAACCTGTTCTTGGTGGAATTACCAGTGCAGTATTCCTAGGTGATCGCTTGGGAACTCTTGGAGTTATCGGTTCAGTTCTCGTTGCTGTTTCAATCATTATTTCCGAAACAGATTCAAGCGATGATGTATTAGTTGAAACCCACGAAGAAGAAGATTTAATAGAATAGAAATCAAAAAGCAGTTCGTATGAACTGCTTTTTTTATGCATATATTACTCAATATTTTCAAAAGGTTCGCAATACTTTCTTAAATAGTATTGATACATTGCCACATAATCTTCAGCGCTTTTATCAAATACCTTATTAAGATGCATATCCAAACTTGAATGATTAATTCTTTGATGTAAGTGAGTTGAAATATTATTGCAATGGTCTGCAACTCTCTCCATATTAGTCAGTATTTCAATCCATGAAATACCTGCTTGAGTTGTACAAATACCTGACATCAATCTGTCCACATGGTGTGATTTTAAAGTCTCAGTCAAATAATCTATAGTATCTTCCAAAGGCCTGATTTGATGGCATATCTCCTCTTTTTCATTTTCATATGCATCAACAGTATAATCCAAAATTTGTTTTACTGCATCAACCAGGTATTTTTCTTCATGTTTTGCTTGATCAGAGAAATTGATATTTTGTTCATGATTATATTGGCCAACCTCTAACAAGTTTGTGCAGTGGTCTCCAATTCTTTCAAAATCACCTACAGTATGCATCATCTCTGTTGCAAGTCTGTTTTGTTCATCGTCCAAGGCTTGGGCAGTTATTTCAACTAAGTACTCACCAAGGACTGTTTCAGTCTTATCTAAGAACTTTTCATTTTCTAGAATGAATTCTGCTTTTTTATCATCATACTCATCAATAGTATCGCAAGCGGCATAGAAATTGTCTCTTACAACTTGAGCCATCTTCTTCATAACCTTCTTGCTTTGTTCAAGAGCGATTGAAGGATTCTTGATGAATAAAGGATCTAGCATTGCAAGTTCCTTTTCCATAGGATTCTCTTCTCCACCCTTTATTAGTTTGCAAGCAAGCTTTACCAATAAATCAATGCATGGCAATAACAAGATACAAGTTACCAGATTGAATATTGTGTGGAAGTTGGCAATATTACCTGAGCTTACACTTTCATTCCAAATTCCATCAAAGGCTCCAAAAGCATATCCTAGGTAAATAACCAGCAAGAATACTACTGCACCAAAGATAGAACTCATTACGTCAGTGGAAACGGCTCTCTTTGTTTCCTTATTTGTTCCAACACTACCAAGAATTACAGTTACAGTTTTTCCAATATTTGCGCCAATAATAATTGGGAACATTGTTCCATAAGTTACCGCACCTGTTACAGCTAATGCTTGTACAACACCGACAGATGCTGATGAACTTTGAAGTAAAACTGTGATTAAAATTCCTGCTAATAAACCTAATACTGGATTATTTAAGTGAAGCATCATGCCCTTAAAAGTACCAGACTCTGTTAATGGTAGGAAGGCTTCCTGCATCATTGTCATTCCAACGAAGATAATACCTAGGCCTATGGCAATTCCAGCCTTATCCTTGGTTTTCATTTTTCCTGATAACAATAATACAAAAGCACCGATAACTATACATATAGGTGCAAAAGTTGTTGGTTTAAACAAACTCACCCATATGGAGTCTCCGCTTACACTACTAAGTCTAAGGATTTGTGCAGTTACAGTAGTACCTATATTGGCACCTAAAATAACAGGCACAGCTTGAGCCAGTTTCATAATGCCTGCGTTAATAAAACCAAGTAGCATTATAATTGTCGCTGATGAACTTTGAATTACAGCTGTAACTCCGGCTCCTAGCAAAACACCCTTTGGCTTACTATTGGTAAGTTTCTCCAAAGTGGCTTCCATTTTGTTCCCGGCAATCTTCTCGAGTGAATTTCCCATTAGTTTCATTCCATAAAGGAATAAACCAATGCCGCCGAGCATTTGTAAAATTGAATCTAATGTCATTATTATATTCCTTATTTAAGCGATATTAAACAATTTTATTATATCATATTTTGTTGATTTTGAAATAATAATTATTTGTATCTATCGTCCCAAACAGCTTCGCCACTTTCAAGACTCTTCTTAAGATCTAGTACTCTCTGATTTCTGCTGCCTCTGAATATTAAGGAAAGGTCTCTCTCCTCTTGAACAAAGCGTCCATCGACTAAAATGTCAATATTGTTCATCAATTCTCTTACTGCATCATCAGTCTTTGCCATATCCATAAGCTCCTCAAAAGTGAAACCAGAGTATGACATGATATGTATGCCCTTAGCTTTAAGAATCTTTGCAAGTTCAAGGAAAGCTTCAGCTTGATTAAAAGGTTCTCCCCCTGAAAAAGTAACACCTTGCAGTAAAGGATTATCGTCAACTGCCTTAATTATCTTCTCTATCTCACAATCATAGCCCCCTTGGAAATCGTGGGACTCAGGATTATGGCATCCTGGGCATTTGTGAATGCAGCCTTGGCAGAATATTACAAATCTTAGGCCAGGCCCATCAACTATGGACTCTCTTATTATACCGGCGATGCGAATATATCCCGGTTTATATTCAATATACTTACTCATTTTCTCTCCAAAAATGGGAGATGATTATCTCCCATTTAATATTATAGTTGTTCTAAAGTTCCTGGATTTGAAACATCGTGCTTTACACGATCTGCTTCTTCAGCAACCTTTCCATCGTTCCACTTATCCATAGTACCTACTAGGTATCCTGTGATACGACGAATTCTTTCAAAACCACCGTCTACTTCGTCTTCTTTTCTTCCGCATTGTGGGCATTCATTATCAATGATGCCTGTGTATCCACAGCATGGGTCTCTGTCAACAGGGTGATTGATTGAACCATAACCGATTCCATTTTCCTTCATGCATCTTACAACTTGTTCAAATGCATCTAAGTTCTTAAGTGGATCGCCATCAAGTTCAATGTATGAAATATGTCCACCATTTGTTAAAGCATGGTAAGGAGCTTCTAATCTAATCTTATCAAAAGCATTGATGTCAAAGTATACAGGAATATGGAATGAGTTAGTGTAGTAATCTCTATCTGTAACACCTTCGATGATTCCGTACTTCTTCTTATCAATCTTTACAAATCTTCCTGACAATCCTTCTGCAGGAGTTGCAATTAATGACCAGTTTAGATGAGTAGCCTTAGCCTTTTCATCTACTCTCTTACGCATGTAACCGATGATTTCAAGACCTAGCTTTTGTGCTTCCTTGCATTCTCCATGGTGCTTGCCTGTTAAAGCTTTTAAAGCTTCTGCAAGTCCGATGAAACCGATAGTTAAAGTACCGTGCTTCAAAACTTCTTCAACAGTATCGTTAGGTCCAAGCTTTTCTGAATCAAGCCAGATGCCTTGTCCCATTAGGAATGGGAAGTTCTTAACCTTCTTCATGCATTGGATTCTGAATCTTTCTTCTAATTGCTTCATGCATATATCCATCATGCGGTCTAAGCCTTCGAAGAATACTTCTACATCGCCCTTTGCTTTTATAGCCAATCTAGGAAGGTTGATTGAAGTGAAGCTCAAGTTACCTCTTCCTGTAACGATTTCTCTTGAAGGATCATGAGCGTTACCAATTACTCTAGTACGGCAACCCATGTATGCAACTTCTGTACGATAGTCTCCATCCTTGTAGTATTGCTTGTTATAAGGAGCATCTAAGAATGAGAAGTTAGGGAATAATCTCTTTGCAGAAGTCTTTAATGCTAGCTTGAATAGGTCATAGTTAGGGTCTTCAGGATTGTATGAAACGCCTTCTTTTACCTTGAAAATTTGAATAGGGAAAATTGGAGTTTCGCCATGTCCTAAACCTGCTTCAGTAGCCTTCATAACCATTTCCATAACTAGACGGCCTTCAGGAGTAGTATCAGTACCATAGTTGATTGATGAGAATGGTACTTGAGCACCTGCTCTTGAGTGCATAGTGTTTAAGTTATGAATTAAAGCTTCCATAGCTTGGTAAGTCTTACGTCTGATTTCCTTGTCAGCATACTTCTTAGCATTTGTTTGAAGCTTCTTAGCTGTTGCTTCATCTGTAAGCTTTACTAATTCCTTTAATTCTTCTTCTTGATAATCGCTATCGTCACCCATTCTTGGAGCTAAACCAGTGTTTTCATGGATTTCATTGCACCAAGCCTTAGTCTTTTCTTGATTGTCTTCTTCATCAAGAACAAAGTCTAAAAGCTTTCCAAGGTTTTGGTGATAAAGCTTTTTATATGTCTTTCTAACTCCTGGTGCCATACCATAATCGAAGTTAGGGATTGATTGTCCGCCGTGTTGGTCGTTTTGGTTTGATTGAATAGCGATACAAGCTAAAGCTGCATAGCTTTCAATGTCGTTAGGTTCACGTAAGTGGCCATGACCTGTAGCGAAGCCATCCTTTAAAGCAGTTAATAAGTCGATTTGACAGCAAGTCATAGTTAAAGTGTAGAAATCCATATCATGAATATGAATGTCGCCTTCTTCATGTGCTTTTGCAATCTTAGGATCGATTACATACATCTTGTAGAATTCCTTAGCACCTTCTGAACCATACTTAAGCATAGTTCCCATTGCTGTATTTCCATCGATGTTTGCGTTTTCTCTCTTTACATCGTTGTCCTTCGCATCTTTGAAAGTTAAATCTTCATATATCTTCATTAACTTTGTATTCATTTCACGAATTCTAGTTCTTTCAGCTCTGTAAAGGATATATTCCTTAGCTGTTCTAGCATGACCGTTTTCAATCAATACCTTTTCTACAGCGTCTTGAATTTGTTCAACTGTTGGAACTGTATTGTGACAAATTTCAGTTAGATAAATTGAAACTTGCTTTGCTAAGTAATTAGCCATTTCCTCATCGTTTCCGCCTAAGACATTTGCAGCCTTTAAAATCGCTGTTGCAATCTTAGTGTCATCAAAAGGAACTTTTCTTCCGTCTCTCTTAATAATTTCTTTAATTTCTGCCATAATCGACTTCTCCCTTTTTTATATTTAAACTTATTTTTTTATAGTTTTACACAACCACTATATTTAGTGGTTTTTCTCTGCCCGTGTACACAAATTATACTATATTTATGTCTAATAAGTCAATAAAAAAATGTCAAAATTATTTAAAATTTTGACATTTTTCCTTTATTTTTCAGTATTCTTTTTGAAGTACTCAGATCTAAGAATTGACATCAATTTTAGGTTGATATATCTGCCGTCTTTCTTGCCGGCATTTCTCAAAACACCTTCAAATTGGAAGCCCAATCTGCTGTACAACTCGTCACGATGAGAAGAGTTTTCAATAAGTCTAATATTAACTCTTTCCATATGTAGTGTTATAAAAGCGTAGTCTAGTATGGCTTTTAAAGTCTCTTCGCCGTAACCCTTGCCTCTGTTTTCCACATCTCCAATATAGATTCTGCTTATTTCCAATGAATCATAGTGAGTGTTTATATTTCTTACAATTACTCTTCCGATGGCTTCATTGGTATTTCTTAGGCATATTGTGAATAAAAGCTTTTTCTTATTGTTCTTGTCCTTGATAAACTCAGTTACAACATCTTCATAGCTTCTATCCTCATTCATAGTAAAGAAAGGGGTAACATTGGGGTCTTGTTCCCATTTATCAAAATATTGGCAATCATCGAAAACAGATTCCCTTATAATTATATTCTTTGCCTCCATAGCTATCTCCTTTCTACAACAATTCTTTTAATATGCTTTCAAAAGCTCTTCTGATATATGTTCCCTTTTTACAAACAATAGGAACTCCCAAATTGGTGGAAACGGTAATGTTCTCATCATATTGAATAATACCAATAGGCTTAACCTTGATATAGTTCATCAGTTGCTCAATTCTTGGAGCAAATTCCTGGGCTATAAGCTTTTTGCTAATCTTGTTGAAAATAAGGTATTGCTTATCTACGCCCTTTTCATGTAAGAACTTTGAAATGCTGTCAGCATTTCTGTTTGAAGCATAGTCACCACAGGAAAGAATAAGCGCCTCATCTGCACCCTTAGCAGCAAATTCCACACTTCTACCCTTTGGTCCATCCATGATAATATAATCAAAACTATTCTTAAGCTTTTCTATTAAGTTTAAGAAGCTTTGCTCATTTGAATCAGCACTTAGTTTAACTGGAGCTGCAGCCATTAGGTAAAGATTTTCTGAATACTTTACTATTCCCTGTCTGATTCTGCAACGTCCTGAAAGAACATCATCAAGATCATAAACGATATTATTTTGTAAACCTAGATATAGATCCAAAGTTCTCATTCCTGTATCCATATCTATCAAAATAGTTTTAAAACCTTTTTCGCTTAACAAATAGGCAAGGTTCACAGCAAACATTGATTTGCCTGCGCCCCCGTTACCTGAAGCGATAACATACGACTTTCCCATATCCTCTCCTAATCTATGGTTGTTTCTTGTTTTTCTATTTTGTTATAATTTGATTCCTTATTAAGCAAGTAGTCGCCTATAATCTCTCTTGCTGCAATACCTGCATTGTATGATTTTGCTCCTTGTGGAAGCATTACAACTACTGCAATTTGAGGATTATCTGCTGGTGCTAGTGCAACAGTCCATGCGAAAGCTTCATAAGTATCCTTGTCAGCATTTATCATGCCATAAGTAACCTTACCTCTAGATGCTTTAATTACAGCCGCATCTACAGTATTTTGGTCGTTTGTATATACCTTAGGAGCTTGTCTTTGTAGCTTCTTCATCCATTTTTCAACAGATGACCAGCTAAGTCCCCAACGGGATACTCTTGCTTTTACATATTCCACTTCATCCTTTGGTGGAATAACACCTTGCTTTTCGGCAGTACCTGTCTTGCCGGCAACATCGATTTCAAAGCCTTTGAAGACGCTTGACAAAGTACCCATAGTGGTTACATTTCTCATACCTGCCAAAACATATTTCAAGTCGGAAGTGTTAACGCCACTGTCCTTTGCTTTTGCTTTCTTAGTTAAGCCCTTGCCTTCAACGCTCTTAACAATATTAACTGTATTGATCTTTCCGTTATTTCCAATTGCAGAAATGTATCTTGCCATTTGAAGCGGTGTATAGGCGTTATCTCCTTGTCCTATGGAAAGGTTAAAGCTATCGCCTATTGTCCATGAGGCTTGATTAAAGTATGAGTACTTAGCAACGTCTACTAAAGTCCAAAGCTTGCTCTTAAAGACCTTAGTTTCCTTCTTCATTCTCTCATACATTTCATCTCTGCTAGGATTCTCATCTATCCAATCGCAGATAATACTAATATTTTTACAAAGCTCATCATAATCATCTGCAACTTCTACAGGGAAATATGTGTATGCCTTGTTATATATATAATTAAACAGGCTGGCTTTCATAGAAGCCTTCTTGTTCTTTTCTGATGCTAACTTGGATACAACCTCAGGAATTTCAATGCCTGTGGAATCTCCCAAACCTAAAAGCTTGGCAGTATCCATAATATCATCGTTGGTGATCTTGTAGCCCAGTGATGAATTATTGTTGTAATCCACGCCTGTTCCTATACAGTAGAAATAGAAGTTACATGAATTACCTATACCCAAAGCCAATGTCTCACTGCCGTGGGAGCCACCATTAGTGTTATAAAGGTCACAACCGAATCTCATATCACCTATTTCAACATATCTGCCGTCATAGATGTATCTATTAGGATCTAATCCCTTCTTCAATGCTGTCATTGCTGTAACCGGCTTAAATGTTGAACCTGGTTGTACTGATGCATTGGTAGCAAGTGAATACAAAGGAGTTGGTGACAGAGAATCGTTAGGATTTTCTGCTTGAACTGACTCCCATGCCTTAGTACTAATTCCCCCTGCGAAAATATTAGGGTTGTAGTCTGGGTAGCTGGCCATGGCCAAAGTCTCACCTGTCTTAACATCTAAAACTACAGCAGCACCGCTTCCGCACTTTACAGATTGCTGTGCCTTCAAATTTACATAATCTCCATTGAAGACCGTACCAGTTCTAGTAGCTTTTACAATGTTTTCCAAAGTGGATTCAACTTCTTTTTGAAGATCAGCATCTATAGTCAAATAGATGTCGTTGCCCTTCTTTGGCTCAGATGTCCTGATGGTTTTTACATATTCACCAGCGGAATTAACAAGTATAGTTTCGCTTCCATCATAGGATCTAAGTTCATCTTCATAGGCAGCTTCTATTCCCGCTTTACCTATTAAAGCACTTGAACTGTAACCCTTTTCAGTAACATATTCCTCCAAATCCTCTTCAGATATGCTACCCATATAGCCTAGAATATGGCTGGCTAAATTTCTATTAGGATAATAACGCTTTGTTTCTGAGAATACCTTTACGCCCTTTAGCTTCTTGCTGTACTCTTCAATGTAAACAACAGTTTTATCGCTCACATCTGTAGCCACACTAATAGGCATGTATTTCATAAAGCTATTATTTTTAATTTCGTATCTAACAGCAAATATTTTTCTTGCCTCATCGTCTGAAAGAGACGGATCAATGCTGTAATCCTGTCTAATCTTAGCAAAGCAATCCTTTGCTTTTACTCCCTTTGCTATCTCTTCAGCAGTATATCCATAAAGGCTCAAGAAATTATCCAAAGCCTGGTCATAGGTATACTTCATAACGCTGACCGAAATAGGCGGACTGATTTCATATTTGTCTTGTAAATACTTATATGCTTCAAAACGGTCATATGAATTAGGAACCTTGTACTTAGTTCTTAGCGCATTAAAAGCATCTTCTGCAGATAGAGTAGTAGCCATATCATGACTTCTCAACCATTTCTTAATGCTATTAGAAAAAGAATAGTACAAATTTCCCTTTTGACTCATTTTGATTGGGAAATTGTCCACATATTCATCATCATTTCGTTCCAATTCCTTTATTAATAAATAAACGGAACTGTTTATCTCTTCAGTTGTAAGATTACTTGCATTAAAGTTTACGGAAAAGATTTGCTTGTTTGTAGCTAGAATCTGACCATTTCTGTCGTAAATATTTCCACGAACGCCTGGAGTGTAAAGAGTTTCAACGCTTTGATCCTCTGCCTCCTTGGACCAGGCTTCGCTTTGATTAATGGTTAAAACGAAAAGTCTTACGATTAAAATGGCCATAAGTACAAGGATTATTAGCAAAACTTTTGCGTATCTTGTGCCCAATAGTCTTTTTAACATTTAATACCCTTTTATCTTAAAAAATCAGTTTTTAATTTTTTTCTGAATTTTTTCATAATAAAGTAGCACGCTCCCACAGCTATTACCATAAATATGTAATTATATGGCAGGTGCTTTAAATAAACTAGGAAAGAATATGGACTTCCACCGAAATGATAGATAATCCAAATCACTAGATTATATACAATAGTGCCTTCTGCTGATAAAATCAAAATGGAAATAGGATTTTCAAGGTTAAAGAAATACTTAATCACAAATACCAATAACATTGAAATGATAATGGCTGCCGCATTTACGCCTAAATAGTAGGAATACATTACATCCTGCAACAAGGCGAATATAAAAGCTATAACAAAGATATACGCGTTATCCCTGTCGCCATAAAACAGACACATTACCAATCCCACGCACAAAACCAAATTAGCTGCGCTGGATTCTATTCCAAATAGATTGATAAGTATTGGTTGTATGAAGAAGGCAATTAAATAATAAACTGTCGCTTTAATAGGATTCATCACTTAATCACCGTTACCTTCTGTAAGCTTGTAAAATCAATACTTGGTGTAATTACAACAGTCTGTAATTGTCTGTCGCTGTCGTAAGTAATTTCCTTTACTGTGCCAAGCTCAATGCCCTTAGGATATAAACCTATACCTGTTGTAACTAGCTTGTCTCCCTTAGCTATAGTGGAATTGGAATCCATCATGTAGCCTTTAATTCCATCTTCTTGAGCTTTTTCAGCAACACCCATGATTCCGGAATTTCTTTGAGCTCTAAAGCTTACATTACAATCCTCGTCCATAATAGTAACGATCTTAGCCCAATGCTTTCCAACTTCTGACACACGGCCTACTAAAGCTTGGCCATACACTGCAATATCATTTACGGAAATACCATCAGCCTTACCCTTGTCTATAGTTACGACTTGCATCCATGTTGTTCCATCGTAAGCAGTGATATTGGCGCTTTCCAAGTCCTTTCCATCAGACCACTCGTAGTCCAAAGCTCGTGCCATTCTTTTCAAATCTGAATATTCGCTGGAAGTCAATTGGTTCTCGTTTAGCTCTGATCTCAGCTTCTCGTTTTCTTCTTTTAAAGCCTTGTTTTCTGCTTCCAAATCCTTATATGAGAACATATCTCCAATATTTGTGGAAATTGAATCTGCTATAGAAACAAAAGGCTTTGTGATAGTTTGCAATACGCTGTTCACAAGGCTAGAGCCAGGATTGTTTGAACTTTCACTCTCCATAGCTTTTAAAAACATAAAGCCTGAAGCCAAAAGAATAATCACCAAAACAACTATTAACTTGTGGTTTTTAATCCATCTCATAAAATCTCAATCTATTCCAAAAATTAGTATTCGATTCTCTTCTTGCTCATTACATAATGCTTTAACTTGTTAAGATCATCTAAGCTTGTGCCTGTACCTTCTGCTACAGCTTCAAAAGCGTTGGCAGCAGTTGATACTTTGATGCCAGTTCTCTCACAGATAAGCTTGTCTAAGTTGTATAGTAGACCGCCACCGCCAGCTAATACTAGACCGTTGATTGCAATATCTGCAGCAATTTCAGGTGGAGTCTTTTCAATAGTAGCTCTTACTCCGTCAACGATTACATCAACAGATTCTGAAAGAGCTAGCATAAGGTCCTTATTAGAAATCTCTACAACCTTTGGAAGACCTGATAATACGTCTCTTCCTCTAGCTTGCATAGTCTTAATGATTTCGTTTCCGTTTTCATCTAAATCCAAAGCAGCACAGCCAATTTCACTCTTAAGTTGTTCTGCTGTCTTATCTCCAATTAATAAATTGTATGTTCTTCTAACATATGAAATAACTGCTTCGTTGAACTTATCTCCTGCATATCTTATTGAAGTTGAAGCAACGATTCCGCCCAAAGCAATAACTGCGATATCAGTTGTACCACCGCCGATATCAACGATCATACATCCTTCATCGCTATCAATAGGTAAACCTGCGCCTATAGCGGCTGCAAAAGGTTCTTCCAAAATAAATACTTCTTCTGCACCCATTTCACGAACAGTTTCTTCTACTGCTCTCTTTTCAACTTCAGTAACACCACTTGGAACACCGATGGCAACCTTAAAATTTGCAAATTTCTTTCCTTCGCAAGCTCTTGAAATTAATACTCTTAGCATTTCTCCAGTCTTGTCGAAATCAGAAATAACGCCATCTTGTAATGGCTTTACCACTGTAATATTATTAGGAGCTTTGCCAAGCATAGCTTTTGCTTGGTGACCTACTGCAATAATCTCACCGCTAATATTGTTTTCAGCAATTACTGAAGGCTCGTTTAAAACAATGCCCTCATCCTTAATGAAAATCAAAGTATTTGCTGTGCCTAGGTCAATTCCCATGTCCTTTGATTTTAAAAGTTTAAGTCCCATTTTCTTTCCTCCAAAATTATAGTAAACCTTTTTCCTTAAAGCTTGTATATTTTCCATCCCCTATAATCAAATGATCGATTACAGGTATCCCTAGTATTTTCCCCGTTTCCACTAAGCGCTTGGTAGTTGCCAAGTCCTCTTGACTGGGTTTAGGATCGCCACTAGGATGATTATGACTGATTATTATTGATGCTGCGCCCTTCTTCACCGCTTTTACAAATACTTCTCTAGGATTAACCAAAGTGGAATATGCATCTCCTATGGAAACGGTATCCACCCCAAGGATTTTACCCTTTCCATCTAAAAGCAAAGTCTTGAAATATTCTTTGCTCAAATAACGCATCTCTTCCATCAAATAGCAAGCCGCATCCTCAACATTTGAAATATATTGATTATGGGCGCTTGATAAAGAAATCCGTTTACCCAATTCGCAAGCAGCAATAATGCTAGCTCCCTTCATTGGGCCTATTCCCTCTATTTGCTCAAGCTCTTCAAGCTCACATCGGGTTAAAAACTTTAAATCTCCTTGGCAAAAATTGATAAGATCCCTGGCTAAATTAATAGCGGATTTATCCTTATTACCTGAATGTAATAGAACAGCAATTAGTTCCTCGGTAGATAAAGCCTCCCTACCCATTAACTTAAGTTTTTCAACAGGTCTTTCCTGCTCTGGTAATTTTTTAATATACATCTCATGCCCCTTTTCTATCAATAAAGACACAAAACCCATAATAACAAAATACCACAATAAATTATATCAAATTTACGCCCTATAAACAAGTAAAAAAGGGCTTGATTTAAGCCCTTTACTAAATTATTCTTCTATTCTATCACAGATGAAATTTACCACTTCATCAATTGTCATTTTTGATGAATCGATTTCAATTGCGTCATCTGCCTTGTGAAGAGGAGTGACATCTCTTGTCATGTCATTGTGATCTCTATTAGTAATATCACCTACGACCTCTTTCAAAGTAATATCTTGGCCCTTTTCCAAAAGTTCCTTATATCTTCTAAGAGCTCTTTCCTCTACTGTAGCTGTTAGATAATACTTGTACTTAGCGTCCTTTAAAACTACATCACAAATATCTCTTCCATCCATGATTACAGATTTTGTTCTTCCCAATTCTTGTTGGATCGCAACCATCTTCTTTCTTACTGTTCCAAAAGCAGAGCAATCTGATGCATATTTGGCAATCTCAGGAGTTCTAATCACTCCGTCTACGATCTCTCCATCAAGAAGTACGTGTCCATCTGAAAAATCAATATCCGTATTTTCCAAAACTGAAGCTAAGAATTCGTCTTCAACCATTGGAATTCCATCACGATACATCTTGTATCCAAAAGCACGATACATAGCACCTGTATCGATATAGTCAATGTTTTTCTTCTTTGCAATTAGCTTGGCAATAGTACTTTTTCCAGCACCGCTTGGTCCATCAATTGCTATTTGATAAATCTGTCCCATATCTATTTATCTCCCAGTAATTTTTCTATTTCTTTTACAAAAGTATTTACATCAGTAAACTGTCTATAAACTGATGCGAATCTAACATAAGCTACCTGGTCTAAGTCCTTTAGCTTGTCCATAACAAGCTCACCCACATAGCTTGACTCAACCTCTTTTTCCATAGTGTTTGCTAACTGTCTTTCAACATCTGCAACCAGCTCTTCAACCTGACCAACTGTTACAGGGCGCTTTTCGCAGGACTTCAATATACCGCGTACCAATTTGTCGCCGTCAAAAGCCTGCCTGCTTCCATCTTTTTTGACAACCATTATTAAAGTGCGTTCCACTTTTTCATAAGTTGTGAATCTTTTATCACAGCTGTCACATATACGTCTACGTCTAATTGCGTGGCCATCGTCAGTTGAACGAGAATCAACTACCCTTGTATCTTCGCTATTGCAAAAAGGACATTTCATTTTAGTACCTCACTAATAATCTATTCTTCGCCGTTATCTGTTTCTGCATTTGCTGCAGCTTCCTTAGCCTTGTCAGCATCTGCAACACCCTTATCAACTAGGTATTTTTCAACATTTTGAATAGTTGTTGCTATGATAATATCATGCTCATATTTTTCCTTGTATTCATCAAAGCTCATACCAGCAGTTTCTTCGAAAGTTTCTTCAGTTAAACCGTTAGCATCCATAATCATTTGCATGTATTTATCAACAGCATCACTACCTGCTTCTAAATCTTCACCACAGATTCTTGCAATTTGATAAGCTACCATTTCTTGAGCAACTTGTGCTTTTGCTTGTTCCTTAAGTTGAGCATTTAAAGTTTCTTCATCTGTACCCATATAGTTTGAAAGGAAATCAGCGTATTCCATTCCGTTGTTTTCAGCATATTCCTTGTAATATGAAACCGCTTGTTCAACTAAATCAGTAACTTCCTTGTCAGGGTGATTCTTAATCTCAGCATTTGAAACTGCCAAAGTAAGAATAGTTGCGCCAGCTGCTACCTTTGCTTGGTTTTCTAATCTTTCTCTAGTTGCTTTTGTATATTCTTCACAAGTTTCGTATGAAGTGTGAGCCTTTACCCATTCATCGTTATATTCAGCTTTTACCTTGATATAGTTTACAGTTACTTCGAAAACAGCATCCTTACCTTGAAGATCCTTGTCATTTTCGTAATCCTTAGGGAAAGTAACCTCAACCTTTACCTTGTCACCAGCCATATGTCCAATTAGTTGTTCTTCAAAATCATCAATAAATGTTTTGCTACCAATTGTCAAATCATAGCCTGATGCTGAATTACCGTCAAATTCCTTGCCATCAACAGTTCCCTTATAGTCGATGTTTACCACATCCTTATCCTTGATAGCGCTTGTCTTGTCTTCGTCATATGACTCTTCAAGCAACTCATCAATAGTATTTTGAACTGTTTCATCACTAATCTCTAAACCTGAAGGATCATAAGGAAGTCCCTCATATTCACCTAATTCAACGAATTTTGATAAATCATAATCATAAGCATCACTGCATCCACTTAATAGGAAAGTGAAACTCATTGTTACAATTAAAGTTAAAGCTAATAAAATCTTTTTCTTCATAATTTATATACCCTCTTCTTATATTTTTAATACACCATATTTGGCACACTAACATTATTAATTATACTACTTATTGTATGATTTTACAAGAAAAAGGGAGCCTTAAACAAAAAAAGAGACAGAAATATCTGTCTCTTTATTAGAGGTCATGTTTGAGTCTTATACTCTTAGGCACTCACAGGTGCTTCAGAAGCTCCTGATTGTTCCTTTAATGATTGCTTTTCTCTTCTCTTCTTTCTATTAGCAGCACTTACTGTAACGTAGATCAACATGATAATAGTTACTAAGTATGGAATTGCTGCAGTCAAGTCTGAAGCGATGTATTCTTGCAAGTTTAGTGATATTGCTTGTAAGAAACCGAACATTAGAGCTGCTACGTAAACCTTTGGTGGGTTTGACATACCAAATACTACGCAAGCGAAAGCTATGAAACCACGGCTGGCTGACATGCCTTCTGCGAAGTTGTTTACATATCCTAATGATAGGTGGGCACCTGCGATTCCGCAAAGGATACCACAAGCAACACTGGCAATAAACTTCATTTTAATAGGGCTAATACCTGCTGTTTCAAGGGCTTCAGGATGTTCTCCAGATGCTCTCATCCAGAATCCGTAAGGAGTCTTATACAAGAAAATCCAAACGATTACTATTAGTATCCAGGATACTGCAACGAAAACTGAAATGTTTTCGAATACCTTTCCTAAATATGGAATTGAGCTCAATAGAGGGATATCAAACTTTGGAAGTTGGATGATATCTGTTGATGCCCATGAACCTGTCTTTCCAAATACTGAACGAAGTAAGAAAGCAGTAAGACCACCAGCAAAAGTATTAAGTGTCATACCGATGATAAATTCGTCAGCTTTTAGCTTTACTACGAATAAAGCAAAGAACAGACCAAGGATAATTCCTACTAAAATTGCGGCGATAACGCCTGCACCTGATGATGCACAAATATATGAGAAAGCTACTGCAAAGAAGCAACCACTAAGCATCATACCTTCCATACCGATATTCATAATACCAGCATGTTCAGTAAGCAATCCGCCTAATGCTGCAAGGATAACTGGAGTAGCATTTCTTAGAGTGAAATTAATAATTTGAGCTATTTGATCCCAAGACATACTATTCAGCCTCCTTTCCTGCAGTTTCTTCCACTAAGCCTTTAGCTTTTTCCTCCGCTAACTGCTTAGCTTTCTTTTGAGTTTTTCTGTTTTCAAGCCAAACCATGATACCTGTTTGAGCAGCCATCAAGAATATGATGATTGAGAAAATTACATCATATAGTTGAACAGAAATACCAACTTGCATATCCATCATAGTTGCTCCTGTAGCCATGAAGCCGAAGAAGAAACTCATGATGATAATGCCTATTGGATTATAGTTCATAATCATTGCAACTAACATACCATCGAAATAGTATTCGTTACTTGCTGATTGAGTCATATGACCTTGGTATCCATAGATTAGCATCATACCAACAAGACCGCAGATAGCACCTGAAATGATCATGGATGTTACCATAAGTTTGTTAGCTTTTAAACCGGAGAAGAATGAGAATCTCTTGTTTTCTCCAGTAACATTAATTTCAAGACCTACAGTAGTCTTCTTCATTAAGAACCACATGAATACTGTTACAACAGTACCAATGAAGAAAGATGTACTTAGGTTTGAACCTTGAATTATCTTTGAAAATACAATAGATTTGTCAATGTAGTCAGTACCTTGTGAAATTGACTTCAATGGTGAGTTCCAAGGGCCATTTACAAAGTATGTACAAACCTTGATAGCTACTGTGTTTAACATGATAGTTGTAATAACTTCATCAACGTTTAACTTTGTCTTTAGCAAAGCAGGGATTAGTGCATAGATACCACCTGTAACGATGGAAACTATAACAGCGATGATTATTACTAAGAAAGTTGGTAAATCTGAAAGCCATAATCCAATCATTGTTGAGAACAATGCACCAACGAACAATTGACCTTCACCACCGACGTTGAATAATCCGCCTTTAGCACCTATAGCTGTTGCAAGACCAAGCAAACATAATTCCATAGATTTTTCAATAGTATTACCTAATAAACGAGGGCTTCCAATGGCTCCGTCGATCATAGCTCCATATCCTTCAATAGGGCTAAAGCCTGATACTGCCATAAGGATTGCACCAATAAGTAGAGCAATGGCGATACTAATAATCAATGAAATAATATACTTTTTGTTATTTTGTAAAGTTTTCATTAATTAGTACCTCCTTCCTCGTTTGATCTGTCACCAGTCATATAGTAACTGATATCCATCTTTGAAATTTCACCAGCCTTGAACTCTCCAGTAACCTTACCTTCGTAAATAGTAATGATTCTGTCGCTCAATCTGAAAACTTCGTCAAGGTCAGCACTTACCAATAATACTGCGCCGCCGTCGTTTCTCTTATCAACGATACACTTATGAATAAATTCCATAGCGCCAACGTCAACTCCACGAGTAGGTTGAGCTACGATTAATATAGGTGCATCAAATGATAATTCTCTGGCAACGACAACCTTTTGCATGTTACCACCTGAAAGTGAGCCAACAACTGTATCTACACCAGCACCACGCATATCGAAGCGTTGGAACAAGTCCTCAGCATATCTGTGAATTGTGCTCTTCTTAAGTGCGATTCCCCACTTTGAGAAGTGTGGTGTTCTTTCCTTACCTATAACCAGATTTGTTGTAATATCTGACTGCAAGCTTACACCAGTTGTCATTCTATCTTCAGGAATATGTGATAAACCTAATTCTCTGATTTGGCCAGGATCCATATCTGTTGTATCGTGATTGTTAAGGAATATTGTTCCACTAACAGGTTTTCTCATACCTGTAATAGCTTCCAATAATTCGCTTTGGCCATTACCTTCAATAGCAGCAATACCAAGGATTTCACCTTCTCTAACCTTAAGGTTAATGCCATTACATGCTATGATACCACGGTTATCAGTTACAACTAAATCTTCGACTTCAATCTTAGTTTCTCCTGGTTCACCGAATCTTTCAATTTCATCTAATAATACTTCACGGCCTACCATCATTGAAGCAAGGATCTTTTCATTAACATCCTTAGTTTCATTAACGCCTACTAGTTTGCCTTGACGCATTACACCAACTCTATCAGAAATTGCCATTACTTCATACAATTTATGTGTGATGATAATGACAGTCATATCCTTTTCTTTAACAATTCTTCTAATTACGTTAAATAATTCCTCTGTTTCTTGAGGAGTAAGAACAGCTGTAGGTTCGTCAAGAATTAGAACATCAGCTCCTCTATATAAAGTCTTAAGTATCTCTACTCTTTGTTGCAAGCCTACTGAAATGCTTTCTACTTTTGCTTTTGGATCTACAACTAGACCATATTCCTGAACAAGCTTTTCAGTTGCTGCTTCAGCCCCTTTTAGATCATAAAAAATCTTACTTTTTCTAGGCTCATGACTTAGACAAATGTTTTGTGCTACAGTAAATGATGGAACAAGCATGAAGTGTTGGTGTACCATACCAATTCCTCTTGAAATAGCTTCACTTGGTGAATACTTTTCAACTTTCTTGCCACCAATAATTACTTCACCACTAGTTGGAGTATTGATGCCGTAAAGAATATTCATCAATGTACTCTTACCAGCACCGTTTTCACCTACTAGGGCAAATACCTCGCCTTTTTTTATGTCGAAAGAAACATTGTCGTTTGCTAAAACGCCTGGAAACTGCATAGATATATTCTTAAATTCTATAATAGTTTCTTTGTTTTCCACGATAATTACCTCAAATTAAAAAATATACGATAAATCCTTTTTTCAAAAAATAAAGCGTAGCACTTTAGAAGGTGCTACGCTAAATTTGTTTAGAATTAGTAAACTGTGTCTACTACGATCTTTCCTTCTTGGATTTGATTCATTTGATCTTCAACTTCAGCCTTTAATTCGTCTGAAACTAGTTGAGTTTGATCGTCTGAACCATAGTGAACGCCAATGTATCCACCTTCTAGGCCAGCCTTCCAAGTTTGTCCACCTTCGAATGTTCCATTGTCAATGTAGTTCTTTACTAGGTCTTGGATTGATTGTCCAACTTCCTTAACCATTGAGCAATAGATATAATCTGCATAGTCAGGTAGTGTGATTCTTTGGTCGCAGTCTACTCCGATTGCCATGTAACCGTTGTCCTTAGCACTTTGGATAACGCCGATTCCGCATCCGCCGCAAGCTTGGAAGATTACATCAGCACCCTTTGACTTAAGGTCAAGAGCACATTGTGAACCTAATTCTGTATCTGACCAAGTTGGGTCATTTACATAGTTTGAAATAGCCTTTGCTCCACCAGCTTCAGCACCTTGCTTGAAACCTACGATGAAGTCATTGATTACGTCGATGTCTTGTCCACCAACGATACCAACTGTACCAGTTTGGCTTTCCTTAGCTGCAACATAACCAACTAAGTATGAACCTTCGTTTTGTGCATATGAAATACCAACTAAGTTGTCAAGTCCTTCATATGTTTCAGGAACGTTATCAACCCATGCAAACTTAACATCTGTGTATTCCTTACAGATATCTGAAAGCATAGTGAATTCTGAACCAACTGCAACTACCATCTTGGAGTTTTCAGCTGCACTTCTTAAGTTTGGTTCTAATTGGTCAGCGTTTGAGTTACATTCTACGAATTGTACTTTGTAACCAGCAGCTTCTAAAGCTTCTGAACCAGCTTTGGCTGAGTCATTGAATGAACCGTCACCAGTTGATGTAGAAATTACGATTGTAACATCTGTTGCTGTATCTTCATCAGCAGGTTCTGAACCGCCACAAGCAGTTGTCATCATAACTGTTGAGAAGATTGTTACTAATGCTAAAAGCATTACTAAAAACTTTTTCATCTTATTTTGACCTCCATGTTATAAGATTTATCGTGTTAATTTATTTTACAATAAAAAAGCAAAAAATACAATTATTTTTTGCTTAAAAATCGTCCTATTTATTATGGAATTCTGCAGGCCTTTTTTCTAAGAAAGCGGCCATGCCTTCCTTCTTGTCTTCTGAACCAAAAGCACAAGTAAATGTTTCTATTTCTAGTTGTCCTGCGCTCTTCATGTCAAGATCATAACCCATATTTATAGCTTTTTTAGCCAAACCAACAGCTATAGGGCCATTTGACATAATTTTCTTTGCCAAAGCAAATGCAGTATCCATTAATTCTTCAGGTTCTACTAGTTTTTCAACTAAACCTATTCTAAAAGCTTCATCTGCTTTTATATTTTCAGCGGACATAATTAAATATTTTGCCATGCCCTTTCCAACCAATCTGGAAAGTCTTTGAGTGCCCCCAAAACCAGGGATGATTCCAAGGCCTACCTCAGGTTGTCCAAATAGAGCTTTTGTGGAAGCCACTCTAATATCACAAGCCATGGAAAGCTCGCAGCCTCCTCCCAAAGCAAAGCCGTTAACCGCTGCAATTACAGGCTTTTCAATATCTTCTATTAAATTCATCACCTTGTGTCCAAGGCTCATCATAGCTCTTCCTTCAACAGGATTCATCTTGCTCATAGCTGCAATATCTGCTCCTGCTACAAAAGCTCTGCCCTCGCCAGTAAGAACGACAGCTTTGACATCGTCATCCTGTGCAATGGCTGTAAAGCAATCTAAGAGTTCTTGTAAAACCTGAGTATTTAAAGCATTCAAAGCTTCAGGTCTATTAATTTTTACTAGAGCTATACCATCTTGTTTCTCAAATTTAATGCAATTATATACCATTTTTGTTTCTCCTTATTTAAGTAAAGAAATCTTTCTTCCTATATTTTACCTTAAAGCATCTAACTTGTAAATATTAAGCTTTTCGTTTATAATCTTTATATATTAAAGGAGAAATTATGATATCACCAGGCAGAGTGGCATTTACCATTTTCGGTGTGGACATAATGTGGTATGGTCTACTAATCGGAATGGGCTTTTTGCTAGCACTAATAATTTCATATTATAGAGCTCCCAAATTCGGTATCAAATCGGATCACATATTGGATTATCTAATTGTAATAATCCCATGTGCAATTATTGGTGCGAGAGCTTACTATGTTATCTTCAGTTGGGATTCCTATGCTGGAAATTGGGCGAAAATCTTCGATATACGCAGTGGCGGTCTAGCCATTCACGGAGGTCTAATCCTTGGAATCATAGGAGCATTCGTATTGTCACGTTTTTTGAAAGATAATATACTGGATGTGGCCGATTTACTAATGCCAACAGTGGCTTTGGGCCAAGCTATAGGAAGATGGGGCAACTTCTTCAACGAAGAGGCTCACGGTTACGAAATAGATGGTGGTTTTGCAGTAATAATAAACGGTCATTCATATGTGCCAACATTCTTTTACGAATCCATTTGGTGCTTGTTACTGTTTATCTTCTTAATATGGTATTCCAAAAAAAGAAAATTCAAGGGACAAATCGCATTGCTATACGGTATGTTGTACTCCGTTGAACGTTTCGTCGTTGAAGGATTTAGAACCGATAGTTTAATGATTGGATCCCTTAGACAGGCTCAAGTAATTAGCATCGGCATCTTACTTGCTTGCCTTGTTTTATACATAATCTTATATATGAATTACAGGAGAAAGAAATGAAATTAGGAATTGTCGGCCTACCTAATGTAGGCAAAAGCACTCTTTTCAATGCTATTACAAAAGCAGGAGCAGAAGCAGCAAACTACCCTTTCTGCACTATTGAACCAAATGTGGGCGTAGTTACTGTTCCAGACGAGAGAATTACAAAATTACACGAAATATATAATTCCAAAAAGACAATATATACAACAATAGAATTCTGCGACATTGCAGGACTTGTAAAGGGCGCCAGCAAAGGCGAAGGCTTGGGAAATAAGTTCCTAGGTCACATCAGAGAAGTTGCCGCCATCGTACATGTTGTCAGATGCTTTGAAAACGATAATATAGTCCATGTAGACGGTAAAATCGACCCACTTTCAGACATTGAAACAATCAACACCGAACTTATTTTGGCAGACCTTGAGCTAATCGAGCGTCGTGTTCAAAAAACAACAAAAATGTTGAAGGGCGATAAGAGTCTACAAAAGGAATTAAACATATTAACTAAGGTTCAAGATTTCCTAGGAGAGGGCAAATCAGCAAGAGCTATGGACCTAGACGATGAGGAAGCAGAATTTGTTTCCAGCTTGGATCTTCTATCATACAAGCCTATCATCTATGTAGCAAATGTTTCAGATGATGATATTGCAGATGCAGAAAACAATGAAAGAGTAAAAGCTGTTCGTCAATTTGCAGAAACTGAAGATGCTCAAGTAGTTGTAATCAGTGCAGAAATCGAAGCTGAAATGGCTGACCTAGAAGACGATGAAAAGGCCATGTTCCTAGAAGAGCTAGGCGTTAACGAATCAGGCTTAGACAAACTTATTCACGCATCCTATGCCCTACTTGACCTGATTTCATTCCTAACAGCCGGCGAAGATGAATGCAGAGCTTGGACTATTAAGCGTGGTACAAAAGCACCACAAGCTGCAGGTAAAATACACACAGACTTCGAAAAGGGCTTTATCCGTGCAGAAACAATCACTTACGAAGATTTGGTGGCATGCAACGGCAATATGGGAACAGCCCGTGAAAAAGGCTTGCTAAGAGCCGAAGGAAAAGAATACATTGTCAAAGATGGCGATGTAATGAACTTCCTTTTCAATGTATAAAACAAAAACCGTGGATTTATCATCCACGGTTCTTTTTTATTTTACAACGAACTCTTTATTAAGTAATCTAACACAACCTAATTTGTCTGTGCCATAAACTCTATAATAATATGTTCCCTTTCCCAGCTTGCTAAACTTCATATAGTAATCCAGCTTGGAAATGTTATATGAGTAAGCATTTGGTTTTGCTACTTTTGAATACTTTGTTGTTCCTGCTTTTGTAACTATCTTCACTTGAACCTTGCTAAGCTTAAAGGAAGATTTTACCTTGCCCTTAATTGTAAAGCTCTTGCCCTTTTTGATAGTCTCAGGATAATTATTATTCAAAAGCTTCTTGGTATCTATTACAAATTCTTTGTCTATGAGCATCTTCTCGCCCATTCCATCTGTAGCGCTGACTCTGTAAATAAACTTGCCCGCCTTTAATTTCTCAAAGGTAAATTTCTCTGCTAAAGTTGATAAATGAAAGCTTAAATCATTAACAGCTACTATTTCTTTATGCATTGCTTTCTTATTGCTTGCATTTAAAATTCTCACATTTACAGATTTGATTTTTTTATCTGAGGAAACAATACCTGCTATGCTATAAGTTTCTCCCTGCATTATTCTGCTAGGACTCTTTGCTTTGCTAATCTTCTTTGCATCGATTTTAAAAGTTTTGTTTACAAGCTCAGATATGCCATCCTTATCTTGAGCCTCTATGACTAATCTATATGTGCCACTATTCATCTTGGCAAGTTCCAAATCAAGGTCTAATTTGGACAGATAGTATGTCTTGGTATTTGGAGTAACACTCACTGTTTTAACGGTTTTTCCACTTGTCTTATTTATTACCTTTGCATTGACTGTATCTAGAGGCACCGATGAAGTGATTTTACCACCTAAAACAGTATCGCTGTCCTTCTCAATTGTACTTGGCAGACTGAAGTCCTTCAGTTTTTTCTCATTGGCCAAAGTAGCATAAGAGCCTGTACTTTCCTTTATACTTTTAGATACAGTGAATTTCGTGCTGTATTTAAAGTTAACACCATTGGTATCCTTAGCCTCTATGCTATATGTGTATGTTCCAGTTTTTTCAAGGGCACTGAATTTTAGTGCTGAATCCATTCTGCCTAGACTGTAGCACCTCTGAGTATCTGCTATCTTGTCAGTTTTGGAAGTGGTAGAAGCTGTAGAAGAATATAGTACTTCCCCACTGGAATTAGTTATTTTCGCTTTTACAGATTTTAATGGATGATTGGAACAAACAGTACCAGTTACATCTAATGCGCTATCGCCCAGTTTAAGTTTAATAGGATAATGAATACCACCAAAGCCAGTAATATTTGTATTCTGATAGTCAATAGTCTTTCCGCTATATCTTTCCCAATAGAGTGTTACGGCAGTATTGGATCTTTTAGTAGAATCAGTAGTGAATTGAAGCGCTGGTCTTAGGTAGCCAGTACAAAATACCTGTGCCGCAATAAGAGCGCCTGTTGCTGTATTGGGAACATCTTGTAAGGTTCTTTTAACCCTATAATAAAGGTCCTCCTTAAGATATGCTAACTGAAGTTCTAAATCATCGATTTTTTCAAGGCCTCCATTGTCCTTTGCGTAGTCGTAAAGCCTTGCTTTTTCGCCCTTATCAGTACCATATGTCCATTGACAGATGCCAAAGCCATATCCATCATCAATAAAAACACTTCGCTTCATGGCTCCTGATTTCAAATCCTTAATATACTTTTCTTCTGTCTTTCCCGTTATGGTTTGCACATTGCCTGGCACGAAGTTTGCACTCTCAGCATTCATATTGGCCATAACACCACAAGCTGCAGCTTTGTTTAAAGCCAAGCCATTTTTGCTTGTTAGAAACTCATAAACCATTTTCTCCCTAGCATCTGGAGTGCTTGGAGTTTTCGCCCAAGAAACACTTGTAAAGCTTGTGAATATCAAGGCAAAACAAATTGTCAAAGTGAATATTTTTTTCATACTTTTCCTATACTATTAAAGTGACTCCATATGTCACATAAGATACAATTGCAGCTGCAATTAATACACCTAAAGCTATGGCTGGGAAAGCCCTTTTCATTTGCATGTCAAGCATGGCAGCAACCAAAGCTCCTGTCCATGCTCCTGTTCCAGGAAGTGGAATTGCAACTAGAATAACAAGGCCCCAAAATTCATATTTCAAAACCCTGTCCTTCTTGGCATCTGCTTTTGCTTCCATCTTGGCAACAAACTTTGCCAGTTTTTCGCTGTGATCCTGCATCCACTTAAAAACCTTTCGTACAAAAAGGATAATAATTGGAACAGGAAGCAGATTGCCAATTATGGAAATAATAACGGCTGTTTGAAAATCTAGGCCGTTGGCAATTGCCACAGGTATAGCACCCCTAAGTTCAATAACTGGAACCATGGAAATAAGTGCTGTCATTATTAACTTGCCCGCATAACTTGTCCACATAATCTTTTTAGAATATTATCAAAGCATAATTAAACATACATTAATATTATACCATATTTAGTGCAAATAAATCAAAAATCCCGCTAAATATAGCGGGATTTCTTTACTTCATATTATCCTACAAAGTTTGCCATAGCTTCTTCGTCTTTTTGACGTTTTTCTTCTATAGCTTGTTCTAACATCATGTCCTTAACCTTCATTAATCGAGTTTGGTTTCCTCTTTCATTTTCGTCAAGTTTCATTTGAATATATCTGATTGTAAGTTGTAACTGAGGAATCATGACATATTCTAACGCATTAACACGACGTCTTGTTTTTTCAAGCTCTGCAGCGATTAGAGCAGTCTCTTTTTCCTTTGCAGCTAAATCAAGAAGCATTGGGAATAAGTCTGATAAGCTTGAAACAGCGTTATCTAGTTCTCCACTTGTTCTTGCAAAACCGTAAGGGAAAATGTTTGTAGGGTCTTCTGCTGTTGTTGTAAATGAGAATACAGGTACATCAACACTCATAATGTTCTTGTTTTGTACATCAAGGATTACACCTTGTTTAGGGAACATTAGAGATTCTTCCATAACCTCTTCACTCATTACAGCACTAGCAACAGAAAAGCTCTTATGTACTTGCTCCATACGCTTTTCAACCTCTTGACGTAAGCGACCGTTTTCACGAGCCATTTCAAGGAATTCCTTCATTAACTCGTCACGCTTATCCTTCAAAAGCTTATGTCCACGTGTTGCAGTTTTTAAACGTTTCTTCAAAGAAGTGAGCATCATCCTGGTAGGATTTACGTTCATTCTTTCTGCCATTTTACTACCTCAATTACTTTCCGTAATATTCATCTAAGATGTCATCATCAATTCTCTTAAGTTCGCTCTTTGGAAGCATCTTTAATAGATCCCAGCCAACTTGAAGAGTATCTTCAATTGATCTGTCTGTGTAGTAACCTTGTGATACGTATTGCTTTTCAAATTCTTCTGAGAATTTAGCATACATAAGGTCAATGTCAGTAAGTGCAGCTTCGCCTAGGATGGCCATTAATTCTAGGGAATCTTTACCCTTTGAATATGCTGCGAATAATTGGTTCATTGTACCAGCGTGGTCTTTTCTAGTCTTTCCTTCACCGATACCCTTATCCTTTAGACGGGATAGTGATGGAAGTACATCGATAGGTGGTTTAATACCCTTTCTGTAAAGTTCACGTGATAGAATGATTTGTCCTTCAGTGATATATCCTGTTAAGTCAGGAATTGGGTGAGTCTTATCATCTTCAGGCATTGTTAAGATAGGAATCATTGTGATTGAACCTTCTTGTCCAATCTTTCTTCCTGCTCTTTCATACATAGTTGCAAGGTCAGTATATAGGTAACCTGGATATCCACGTCTGCCTGGTACTTCCTTACGAGCTGCTGATACTTCACGAAGAGCTTCTGCATAGTTAGTGATATCTGTCATGATAACAAGAACGTGCATGCCTAAGTCAAATGCTAAGTATTCAGCTGCAGTTAATGCCATACGAGGTGTAGCAATACGTTCTACAGCAGGGTCGTCAGCTAGGTTCATGAACATAACTGTTCTATCGATGGCACCAGTTTTTCTAAAGTCTGATGCGAAGAAGTCAGCTTCTTCATAAGTGATACCGATAGCTGCGAATACTACAGCGAAGTTTGATTCTCCACCTCTTACCTTTGCTTGTCTAGCAATTTGAGCTGCTAGGTCAGCATGTGGTAAACCTGATCCTGAGAAAATAGGAAGCTTTTGTCCTCTTACTAGAGTGTTAAGACCGTCAATAGCTGATACGCCTGTTTGAATGAATTCAGCAGGATAGTCTCTTGCTGATGGGTTCATTGCCAAACCATTAATATCTAATCTCTTTTCAGGAATGATGTCTGGACCGCCATCGGCAGGTCTTCCCATACCATCAAATACACGTCCTAACATTTCAGGTGATACTGCAAGTTCAGTACCGTGTCCTGAGAATCTAACTGAGCTTTCCTTTAGGTTAATTCCTGCAGAACTTTCAAATAATTGTACTACTGCATCATTACCATTTACTTCCAAAACCTTGCAAAGTCTCTTTTCACCATTAGGTAAAACTAACTCGCCAAGTTCATCATATGTAACGTTTTCAACGTCCTTGACCACCATTAGGGGTCCTGCAATTTCTGATATAGTCTTATATTCTTTAATCATCTTCTTCAGCCCCCTTAGCAATAATTTCTGAAATAGCTTCCTTCAATTGAGCAAGAATTTCATCATAGGATTGATCAACCTTGTCTTCTTCAATATATTTGAAACGACCAATAGTTTCTCTCAATGGCATTGAAGCCAATGCATTGAATGCAGCACCTCTTTGTACAGCATCCTTTGATAATTCATACCATTGAAGAATCAACTTAAGCATCTTGTATTGCTTGTTTGTTGATGTGTAAGTATCGATTTCGTGGAATGAGTTTTGGTGTAAGTAGTCTTCTCTGATGGACTTACTTGCTTCCAACTTAACTCTATCTTCGAATGATAATGCATCAACACCTACTAATTGAACGATTTCTTCTAACTCAGCTTCTTCTTGAAGTAAGATAATAGCTTCTTGTCTTAATTCAGGGAAGTCTTTTGCTACGTTCTCTTCAAACCATTTAGTCAATCTATCAATGTATAGTGAATATGATTGTAACCAGTTGATTGCTGGGAAGTGACGCTTATATGCTAAAGCTGAGTCTAGACACCAGAATACCTTTACAATACGAAGTGTTGCTTGGGATACTGGCTCTGAAATATCTCCTCCTGGAGGGGATACAGCTCCGATAGCTGAAAGAGCACCAACTCTTCCTTCCTTACCTGTTGAAACTACACGGCCTGCTCTTTCATAGAATTGAGCAATACGTGATGCTAGGTAAGCAGGATATCCTTCTTCACCAGGCATTTCTTCCAAACGACCTGACATTTCACGAAGAGCTTCTGCCCATCTTGATGTTGAGTCAGCCATTAAAGCTACTGAATAACCCATGTCTCTGAAATATTCTGCAATAGTAATTCCTGTATATACTGATGCTTCTCTGGCAGCTACTGGCATGTCGGAAGTATTAGCAATTAGAACTGTTCTCTTCATTAGAGATTGGCCTGTACGAGGGTCAACCAATTCTGGGAATTCCATTAGTACGTCAGTCATTTCATTTCCACGTTCGCCACAACCGATATATACTACGATATCAGCATCAGCCCACTTTGCAAGTTGGTGTTGAGTAACTGTCTTACCTGAACCGAATGGTCCTGGAATTGCTGCTACACCGCCCTTAGCGATTGGGAACAATGTGTCGATTACACGTTGTCCAGTAATAAGTGGCATTTCTGGAACTAATTTTTCTTTGTAAGGTCTACCTACACGAACTGGCCATTTTTGCATCATTGTTAATTCTGCAACAGTGCCATCTTCTTTCTTAACCTTGCAAACAACTTCTTCTACAGTGAATTCACCTTCTTCGATGGATTCTACTGTACCTTTGACACCATTTGGTACCATGATCTTTTGTTCAACAACTACTGTTTCTTGAACTGTACCGATGATATCACCTGATTCAACTTCGTCGCCAACTTTTACTGTTGGTACGAAAGCCCATTTCTTTTCTCTGTTTAATGATGGTACTTTAATACCTCTAGTGATGTTTGCTCCTGCTTTTTCTCTCATAGCAACTAGTGGTCTTTGAATTCCATCATACATTGTTTCAATAAGTCCAGGTCCAAGTTCTACAGAAAGTGGTGCTCCAGTTGTTTCTACTGGTGCTCCAGGTCCGATTCCTGCAGTTTCTTCGTAAACCTGAATTGAGGCCATGTCGCCTCTCATTTCTATGATTTCGCCTACAAGTCCTAGGTCACCTACACGAACTACGTCGAACATATTTGCATCGGACATGCCTGATGCAACTACTAGAGGACCTGCGACCTTAACGATTTTTCCTTGACTCATTAATTGTCACCTCCAAATAATATATCTGCTCCAACAGCACGTTCAACTGATTTCTTGACGCTATCCATTCCTCTTCCGCTGGCACCGTCTTTGCCTGGGATAGGAATAATTGCTGGGAGTCTGGAGTCTTTATATTTGTCAATTTCTTTCTCTAAAGCTACTGCCAAGTCTTCCACTATGTATATAATGGCATATTCATTGTCAGCAAGCTCTCTTAGAGTATGTTTTGCTTCTTCTTCATTGTGAACAGGAAATACTTCTAATCCTAAAGCCTTGAAGCCTAGAACTGAGTCTCTGTCACCTATAACACCTATTTTATACATATGGCTCCCTCAATCTTTCGCTGATTTGCTCTATACTTGAGCCTATTAATTTGCCTGTTAAGATAATTCTAAGATTATCGATTTCTGTTTCCTTTGCATACCAATATCCGGCAATTGGTACAATACCAAAGCTTAGATATTTTGCCTTCTTGTTGTATTCCATTACAACATTTTCAAGTTCTACTTCTAGTCTGTTAAAGCTACCAGTTTCACGGAAAACTCTTGAACCTTCAAGCATTGCTTCCTTGAAACCAAAAGCAACTAGTTTTTCAGCAACTTGATTATATGCCTCTTCATAAGCTGAAACGAAGAAATTAAGTGAAATGTTTCCGCCGTCAAGATAAACCTTTTCAAAGAATGACCATGGCTTATCCATTTCTCTCAATCTAACCCACATCTTAATGTTCAGTGAATCGATTTTTAGCTTTACAATATCAATTAAGAACTCTTCTTCAGTTTCTTTGGCTTTTCTAAGCATTTCCTTGTAGCAAGCCTTATCCATTATTAGGTCGATTACTTGCGGATCATGGCCACGTCCGTATGTGTCCAAAGCCTCTTTAATTGCCTCCTTCATTTCAGGTGACATAAATTCATAGCTTCTGTCACGAATCATGGCGATTACTCTTTGATACTCCAAATCTCCAGTTGACATTAAATATGTCTCGTTTGGAGTGATACCAAGCAATTCAGCCTTTAGACATACCTTTACGTTGTGGTAGTCATAAGGATATAGGTAATGAGCTAATTCTTTTCTATCTGGTAAAGTGTTATATACCATGTCGAATAATTTGTTTTGCTCTCTTCTAAGGAACCATTCAATGTCACCATCTTTAAGTTCCTTTGCTTCACCGTAGTTATACTCCTGAAGCATTGCTTCGATTTGAGCAAAGTCTGAACAATTAGCTACTCTTAACAAATCTTGTCTTGTCATAAGGTCTTTTTGGTGGCTTGTCACATATGCCGATGCAAAGGTATAGTCTTGTATATCTTTCTTTGCCATTTATTTCTCCTTATTTGAACAATTTGTTTGCTACTTCTAATGCTAAATCGTCCTTAGTTTCATCAACTAGGCTTTCAATACTTTGATTAATAAAGACAGCTTCTTGCTTTACAATAAATCCGCCCTTAATATCTCTTGTTTCCTTTGAAAGTACAATTTTGCATCCAGGAATTTCTCCATTCATTTTTTCAACAAGGCTCTTACCGATTTCTTTGTGATCCTTTTCGTTAAGAATTAATTCGCCTTCAGTTATTGCAGCTTTCTTTGCAATGTCTAACAATAAAGCGACATATTTATCTTGATCCATAGAAACTATAGTATTTACAGCCTCATCAAAACATTTAGCTATAAGCTTTTGCTTTTCTTCTAATACAATTTTACGACTGTCAATTTGTGCAACTGAAGCCTTACGTGAGATAAGCTTTTCCTTCTCATCTTGGCCGTTAACTTTTGCATCTTCAACTAGCTTTGCAGCCTTCTTTTCAGCTCCGCCAAGTAAATCCTTCTTGGAGTTTTCAGCCTGCTTCATTGAATTTTGTGCGACAAGATTGGCATCGTCTGTAATTTTCTTAATTATATTTTCTATGCTCATCTTCTCACATCCTCTTTTCAATATTTCTAAGTATTATAGTCCTAAGTTGAATAACATTAGAATTGAAATTAGTAATGCGAAAATAGCGTAAGTTTCTACCATTGCAGCGTAGATGATACCCTTAGCCATTTGATCAGGTCTCTTTCCTAATAGCATGATACCTGCAGCTGCAGCCTTACCTTGAGCAATACCTGACCAGATACCAACTAGACCAATTGGAATACCTGATGCTAATACATATAAACCTTGAGCTGTAGTGATGTCCTTCAAACCACCGCCTAATAGACCGATTTGAATGAAGATTAAGAATGCCATCAATAGACCATAGATACCTTGAGTACCTGGCAATGCTTGTAAAATTAGAGTTTTACCAAATTTCTTTGGATCCTCTGCTAATACTCCGTTAGCTGCTTCTCCGGCGATACCAACGCCCATAGCTGAACCTATACCTGCGCATGCAGCGATTGCTGCTCCAAATAATGCAAATGCAATTCCCATTTTTATTTTCCTCCTTTGACACTTCTTGTCAATTTTACATATTTTGTATCCTTCTTTAAAGGTTTGAATTCATCTCCGCCATCCTCATAGAATTTACCGAAGAATTCGATGTATTGTAATCTACTTGAGTGAACGAATGCTCCCAAAGCGTTGATTGCCATGTTAAATACATGTCCAACAGCAAATACAATTACGAATACTATAACTCCAACTACAGTCTTTCCACCAAGTGTACCCATAGTGTTTACTACTTGAGCAATTACACCTGTTGCAAGTCCCAAAGCTAGAAGTCTTGAATATGATAATATATCCGAAATATAACTTGTAACATCGTATAAAGAACTTAGACCGCCTGTTACCTTTCCAATTCCCTTATTATGTCTGCCTCCTGTAAACAACAGAATTGCAACGCCGATTAAAGCCATAACAAGTCCTGGAGTTGATAAGAATCCCATTCCTATCATGTCAGCACATACGAACAATACTGCTCCTAGTATTACGAAATACCATGAGAATACATCGCATATAGCATCGAACAGATGACCACGCTTTATTAGCATGTAAGCATTTATTCCCATACCTAGGAATAGATGAACAACACCAAATATCAGTGACCAGATTAGCAATCTAGTTGGATCTTCAATTGGGTTGAACCACCATGGGTCAATATTGATTTCTGCTCCAAAGAATACCTCACCGATTTTTGGTATGGCATCTCCAAACCAGCCTCCAAACATTCCTCCCCAGAATACTGTTGATATTCCGCAGAAGAAGAACATTTTAATCATCTTGCCCATCATGCCTTCTAAATCAAACTTCTTTAAGATGATGAATGTTGCTATTGTGATTACCAATCCATAACCTGCGTCTGAAAGCATGATTCCAAAGAACATTGCATAGAAGAATGCGAAAATCTTTGTTGGATCAATACCTCTGTAATCAGGTAATGAATACATCTCTGTAATAGCTTCAAATGGTTGAACCGCACTGTTATTTTGTACTAGTACAGGAACTGTTTCATCTTCCAATGGTTCTCTAAACTTGTAAGCACAACCATTATTTTCTAATACTGCTTTAACAGATTCCATTGCTGGTTCAGGAACCCATCCTTCGAAATTGAAAGTCTTCTTAGTCTTTACGAATTTTTCTTTGACTTTTTCATGATCTCTTTCCATTGCAATTTGGTCATGAAGACATTCAATTCTTTCCTTGCTGTCGTATTTATCGTCGATTCTCTTTTCGATTTCTTTACCGTGAGCTTCTAACTCAGCGATTTCTTTGATAATACGCTCTTCATTTTCTAGCGCTGTACCCTTCATTCCTTCTAGTGGAACTGGAGTAAAGCCTCTTTGTTTTAGTGCAGCTTGCACATCTTCTTGATCCTCTGTCATTGAAATTACAACAACATAAATCAAATCCTTATCTCTGCCTACCTCAATAAGCTCACTTGCTTCACTAATCTCAGTAACTGAAGCTTTAATATCTTCAAGTACTACTGTAGTTGGCAGGATTCCCAGGGCAATGCTAGTTTTTCCTGTTCTTAGCTCATCTAAAGGAGCGTCATAAACTAGCCATGGTTTTAGTGATGCTAAATCGGAAGTTCTCTTGTTGATCTCTTCACGATTACGATTCAATTCCTCGTTTAAAGCGAGCACTAATTCCATCTCTCCGTAAATCGCTTCTCTATCTTCTAAAACCTTGTCATAGTCTTCTCTGACAACTGATCTACGAGTAGAGAATAGCGGAGCTTTTGCTGTTGAGTGTTTTTCAAGGGTTTCAAGAGCTAAGCTTACGCGGTTTAATTCTGCATCCAAAGCTGTTGCTTTAATTTCATTGCCATCTTTTTCAGCTAAACCTTGCCACTCTTCAAGTTCAACAAGTTTTTGGGCTTGATTAGTAACTTCTACTACACCAAGATCCATTAACTCTGAGATAAGATTTTCTTTAATAGTATCAAGACCGATTGCAGCTACTTTTTGCATTCTAATTATTGACACTACTATTCACGATCCTTTCTACTATTAGGTCGATAGCACCTTGCTTCTTAGCTTCAAAATCAACTTCCATAGCCTTACATTCTTCTCTAGTTTTTGCTAGAAAATCTTCGTAATTCTTGTCGGAAATTTCTGTGCCTTCTGCAACCAATTTGTCATAGACTGTCTTTGCTTCTAACTCAGCTTCTTCAACAATATGAGCCGCTTCAAGTTTTGCATCGTCTACAAGTTTTGCTGCATCTAGCTTTGCTTGCTTTTGAAGTTCATCAGCACTTGTCTCACATTCCTTGATCTTTGTCAATTCTTCAACAAACACTATCTGCCCACCTCCATTCTTTTATTTTTTTACCAATTTTTATACGAATTTATGTTAAAAATGCCACACAAAAATTAGCTATTTTATCAATATATATTTTACTAAATTTTTGCCACAAAATCAAACAGAAAAACTATATTATTTCAAGTATTATGTATACAAAATTATATAAAATCTGGCTGTAAAAATTACGACCCAATTCCATATTATTTCTTGCACTTTTTCCCCTTTAATGCTACAATACTTCTACAACTTAAGGGGGAGTAGCTAGTGGATTTCCACAGTACTTGCGTCAATCTCGGTAAGCCCCGCCAATATAGGTTAAGCTTGCCCGCACTTTACTTTAAATAGCCAGACTCTTAGGACATATTTTTATGTCTTAAGAGTTTTTTTATTAATAAGGAGATACTATGTATAACAAGACAAGAGAAGAAGTCTTAGAAGAATTTCAAATTAAAGCAGGAGTAGGACTTAGCCAAGATCAGGTTCAAGAAAGCAGAGCCAAATACGGCGAGAACAAGCTTCCCGAAAAAGCCAAAAAACCTACGTGGAAAATTTTCCTAGAACAGTTTAAGGATTTGCTGGTAATCATACTGATTATTGCGGCAATAATATCAGCCATAACAGGTAATTTGGACAGCACAATTGTAATAATTGTTGTTCTAATTATGAACGCCATTTTGGGAACTGTACAATATGTGAAAGCGGAGAAATCCTTAGATGCTTTGAAAAAGCTTTCTGCACCTTGTGCCAAAGTTATTAGAGGCGGTGTGGAATTAGTTATTCCAGCAGAGGAAATCGTAGTCGGTGATCTGGTAAGGCTTGAAGCTGGAGATATTGTTCCTTGCGACGGCAGAATCATCGAATGCGCATCTCTTAAAATCAACGAGAGTTCTTTGACAGGAGAATCGGAATCTGTAGAAAAGATGGACAATACCATAAACGAAAAAGATGTCGCTTTGGGCGACCAAAAGAATATGGCTTTCTCCTCTTCCCTTGTAAGCTACGGTAGAGGCGTAATCGTAGCCACAGGCGTTGGCCTAAATACAGAACTTGGTAAGATAGCTAATCTGATGAACGATACAGAGGACAGAGCAACTCCTCTTCAAAAGACTATGGATGAATTTAGCAAAAAGCTCTCCATAGCCATAATAATAATTTGTGTAATTGTTTTTGCACTGGATGTTTTCAGAGGAATGGCAACTCTAGATGCCCTGCTATTTGCAGTAGCTTTGGCAGTTGCAGCAATTCCAGAAGCCCTGTCATCTATAGTCACTATTTCTCTTGCCATAGGCACTAAGAAAATGGCAGAAGAAAACGCAATTATGCGTCAGCTAAAAGCCGTTGAAGGTTTAGGTTGCGTTTCAATTATATGTTCAGATAAGACAGGTACTTTGACACAAAACCGCATGACCGTTGTGGACACTTACACAAAGGATGAAGATAAACTTCTAACTTCAATGATTTTGTGTAACGACACAACTATATTAAAAGACGGAAGCTTAGGAGGAGATCCTACGGAGACAGCACTTGTTTCCTATTTCTTTGACCAAAGACAAGATTACGGAATACTAATGGATGAACTTCCTAGATTGGCAGAAATACCTTTTGATTCCAGCCGTAAACTTATGAGCACTTTACACTATATTGGCGATGCCAACACTTTAGTGGTAAAAGGAGCTCCCGATGTGGTAATTTCAAGATGCAGTTCTTTGGATACCGATGAGAAAAAAGCTGTATCAGAAATCAATCAAAAGTTTGCCTCCCAAGGCCTTAGAGTTTTGGCTTTTGCCCAAAAAGATATGAGCGAAACCATTCCACTAGGTACAGAGAACCCAAGCCTTGATTTGAAGGATGAGTTCGATTTGGAATTCATTGGACTGGTTGCAATGATTGACCCACCTCGTGAAGAATCAAAGGATGCAGTTGCAGCTTGTAAAGCAGCTGGAATCATCCCAATTATGATAACTGGCGACTACCAAGTTACAGCCGCAGCCATCGCCAAATCCATTGGCATATATGAAGACGGAAACATTGTAATGTCAGGCCCTGAACTTGATAAGCTGAGCCATGACGAACTGATGGAGGAACTTGAAAACATTAGAGTTTATGCTAGAGTTTCCCCAGAAAACAAGATCAGAATAGTCCAAGCTTGGCAAGAAAAAGGCCACATAGTAGCAATGACTGGAGATGGTGTAAACGACTCCCCTGCAATTAAATCTGCAGACGTAGGAATTGCAATGGGAATTACAGGAACAGAAGTTTCAAAGGATGCGGCATCAATGATACTTGCAGATGATAATTTTGCAACTATAGTAAAAGCCGTACTTAATGGTAGAAATGTATTTGAAAATATTAAAAATGCCATTATGTTCCTTCTTTCAGGAAATGCGGCCGGCATACTAGTAGTATTGTTTGCAGTATTAGGAAACCTACCTTCCCCATTTACTGCAATACACCTGTTGTTCATTAATCTATTAACAGATTCACTGCCTGCTCTTGCAATAAGTATGGAACCTCAAAATCCTAATTTATTAAAAGAAAAGCCTAGAGACAGCAGTCAATCCATACTTAACAAACCAACACTAATTACCATAGGATATCAAGGCTTGTTAATTGCCATTGGTACAGCAATAGCATTTATGGTAGGTTTAGCAGTAGATGCTGCAACTGGTGCAACTATGGCCTTTATAACTCTATGCACTGCAAGATTATGGCACGGTTTTAACTCTAGAGGAAAAGAAAACATTGTAAAATTAGGTCTCTTTACAAATATGTGGACCATAGGTGCTTTTATAGCTGGTATAGCACTAATAGCTTTAGTAATGGCTGTACCATTCCTATCAAGCATCTTCCAAGTAAGCGCTTTAAGCGGAATGCAATTGGCAACAATCGGCGCTTGCTCATTTGGACCTAGTGTAGTAATTCAAATAATAAAAACAATAAGGACACATTATGATAAATAAGGAAAATCTTTACAAGAATTTAGAAGAACTGGTTGCAGTTCCAAGCATTTCAGGAACTGTGGATGAAAACCTAGGCGGAGAAAAAATCTATGAGATCTTCTCACGCTTAAACTACTATAAGGAAAATCCTCAATATTTGAGAAAGTTGGAAGTTCCAGGCGATCCCCTTGGCCGAAAGCTGATTTCAGCCTATGTTAAAGGAGCTAGTAATAAAACTGTTATTCTAAGCGGTCACTTTGATGTGGTAGATTTGGAAGACTACGGCGAGCTTCAAGACATAGCTTGTAATATTAAGGAAATCACAGCAAAAGCTGACGAACTTAAGCTTGATGAAGAGGCTAGACAGGACTTGGAAAGCGGCAAATACATCTTTGGTCGTGGCGTTGCAGATATGAAATTCGGCCACGCTTTAGCCATTGAGCTTATACGCCATTATACAGAAGATGAGAAATTCGATGGTTCAATACTATACATGGGTGTATTTGGTGAGGAAACAAATTCCGAAGGAATGCTAGGTGCAATCCCCCACTTCAACGCCCTAAGGGAAGAATATGGTCTTGACTATGTGGCTTTCCTTCTTATGGAAAGTTATATGAGCGAAAAAGCTAGCTTGCTTAACAAGCATGCCGTTCATACAGCTGGCGAAGGTAAAATCATGCCTATGTTCTATGCTGTAGGCTCAAGCACTCACTCAGAAGAACCTTTCCAAGGGCTTGATCCTTTGTCAATTCTTAATAATATTTATGAGGAATTACAATATAGCTCCGCTTTTGCAGAAAGCAAGAACGGCAGAGCTCCCGAAGTTCCCGTTTGCTTGAAAACTATGGATTTAAAGGACATATACTCCTGCTCCACTCCACTTTCTGCAGTAAGCTACTATAATCTAATCACTCTGGATTTGGACCCTGAAGGCCTGATGAATTCCCTTAGGGAAGTGGCTGAAAAAGCAATCGCAAAGGCCTTAAACCAAAGGAAACTTCGCTACGAGGAATACAAAGCTAAGTTTGATATGGCTCCAAAATTCATTGACTTTAAGCCACAAATAATGAGCTATGCCCAACTATATGATATGGTTCCTAATGCAGATGCTGTAATAAGTGAGATTGTTCAAAGAGAACAAAGTAAAAATACGGATATGCAGGATATCGCCCTTATGATTGTAGATAAGCTTTATGCTCTGGCAAACATTAAAGAGCCTAGTCTAGTGATTTCGTTTATTCCACCATACTATCCTGATTTGTTCAGAAAGAACGAGAAGATGCTTCAGGCTATAAAAGCAACAATAAACGACGACTTTATAATCGATGAGTATTACGGAATATCCGACCTTTCCTATACAGGCTTGGATGAGAACAAGGATTATGCCAGCCTGTTCACAAACATAGTTGGAAATGGCGCAATGTATAATCTACCATTAGAAGAAATGAAGAAATTCCAAGTTCCAGCCTGTGTTCTTGGAAGCAAGGGAAAGGATTTGCATAAGTGCAGTGAAAGACTGGAAATAGACTTTAGCTTTAACACCCTTCCAGAGCTATACATCAAATTAATGAACGAATTAATCAAATAAGAAGCCGACCATTTGGTCGGCTTCTTTTTTTCGTGTTTATTAATCTGTATTTTATATAGCTATTACTTTCCAGCTTTTTGCTTTGCTCTAATATCTGCTGATGCAGTGAATAGAACGTCTGTTGATGAGTTAATAGCTGTTTCGCATGAGTCTTGAACAACACCGATGATGTATCCAACTGCTGCTGTTTGCATAGCGATATCAATTGGAATACCGAATAGTGAACATGCTAGAGGGATCAATAATAATGAACCTCCAGGAACACCTGATGCTCCACAAGCTGATGCAGCTGCGACTAAGATAAGAATTACTGCTGAACCGAAGTCAACATCAATTCCTAGTGTAAATGCAGTTGCAAGTGACATTACTGCGATAGTGATTGATGCACCACCCATGTTGATAGTTGCACCTAGAGGAATTGAAACTGAGAAAGTTTCTTCATCCAATCCCATTTCTTCGCAAAGTTCCATGTTAACAGGAATGTTAGCAGCGGATGATCTTGTGAAGAATGCTGTTATACCACTACGAGCTAAGCACTTTAATACAAGTGGATATGGGTTCTTGTGGATTGTCAAGAATACGATGATTGGATTGATAACTAAAGCATCTACTAGCATTACGCCTACTAATAAGATGATGATTTCACCATATGAGCTTAATGCTGCTAGACCGTTTGTAGCAACGATACCATATACGATACCTAAAACGCCTAGAGGTGCTAAGTTAATTACCCAGTAGATAATCTTTTCGATTGCCTTTGCAACATCGCCAACCATTTCCTTTGTAGCTGGTTTTGCAAATCTTAAAGCAATACCTAATAAGATTGCCCATGTTAAAATTCCTAAATAGTTACCATTTAGTAATGCATCGATTGGGTTGCAGAAGATGTTCATAACAATATTGTTAAGTACTTCTCCAAGTCCGCCTGGAGGAGTTATGTCTACTGCTGATGCGTCAGCTAAAGTGATATTTAACTTAAATATGAATGATGCAGCAACTGCGATAACGCCTGCAGCTGTTGTACCAACTAAATAAAGGACAATAACAGTCTTCATGTTGGTCTTAGTTCCAGCCTGGTGTTGGCAAATTGCTGCTGCAACTATAAACAATACTAGAACTGGTGCTACTGCCTTTAATGCACTAACGAATAAAGTACCTAGTAATGAAATAACTGCAACTTCACTTGGAGTAATAAGAGCTAAAATAATACCGATTACTAAACCGATCACAATTCTAATAACTAAATTGAGATCATTCCATTTTTTCAATGCTTGTTTCATTGCTTTCTCCTTTTTTTCATTATTTACCTAGGGTTTTTCCTAAATATGTGACTTATTATACACAAAAAAAATAGCTTTGTAAAGCTATAGTTTGTACATTTTGGAACAGTGGCTATTCCATTTTGGAACATCAAAAAAACCCAGCCGAAACTGGGCATTATCTTCATATATTATAAGCTTACAAGAATTGGTACTAATACTGGAACCAAGAATGAAATTATTGCTCCAGATACGAAGGAGAAAACTGCCACATCAGAGTTTGTTGATCTTTCTACGATTGGCAGACATACATCCATAGATGCAGCTCCTGGCATTGCAATAGTTTCAATGTAGCCAATTTTTTCAGCAATAAGTGGTATTAATAATATGGAAAGCAATTCTCTTAATACATTGTGCATAAAAGCTATTGCGCTGGCAGTTACCATGCCCGCTTCCATAATGATTCCTGGTGCCAAAGTATACCACGCAAAGCCTCCAGCTATACACAAACCTTCTTTTACGCTAATTGGAAGGAATAAAGCACAGATGACACCTGCTATCAAACCGGAAATAATAATTGTTGCTGGTATTAACAGTATTCTTGCCCCCGCTGATTTAACATCCTGTACTATAGTTCCTGCAGTTGCAATATCTACTCCTACGAAGAATAGCAAAATGCAAAGGCCAATAGTAATTGCTAGACCGGCGCCGTTGTTGAAAGCTTCAAAAGTAAAGTTTGCATCAAAACGAGGCTGAATTATAAAGTAACCAATAGCTAATCCTATGGCTACGCCACCAAGGATAATAAGGGTCATACGATTGACTCCACCCTTTTCATCACCTGACACGCTCTCCCCTTGTGCAAGTTCTTTTTTGCTCTTATGTCTTCCTGATTTATCAAAGCCTGCTAGTTTTCTTACTAAAAACAAACTAGCAATAGTCACAACTAGCACTATAATTGTAAACACTAAGGCATATACACCTATGGAACCTAGGTTTCCTGTTACTTCCTCATTGGCTCCCATTCTAAGACCCATACAAAAAACCAAGACTGTGATTGCAAATGTTTGAACCTTGCTGGTAAAACCCAAAGAAATATTCTTTTTCTTTGCAAATAGGCCACATACAACGCCTATCAAAGCCATACCTAAATATAAAATCAAATCAGACATAATCTTCTCCTCTTTTCATAGATATTATACCATATTGCCCTTGACAAATTAAAGTACAAATAGTATTATATTTACAGTAAATTATCTTTAATTCGATGCAGAGACGTCGGCAAGATTTGAAATAGGAGTATTATGCGTATTTTATCTTGCCATGGGCAAGATTTTTTTATAAGAGGAGGTGCCCATGAAATTTAAAGCGAATTTAATGGACCAAGAAGCTATGGAAAGAGCTCTAAAGCGTATGGCTCATCAAATCATTGAAAAGAATGCCGGTTCCAAAAATCTTGTATTTGTTGGAATTAAAAGGCGCGGAGTTCCTCTAGCAAGAACTTTATCGGCATATGTTTCTGCTTTTGAAGGCGGACAATTCCCCGTTGAAGAGCTGGACATTTCACTTTATCGAGACGATTTAAGCGAAATAGCCGAAGAACCTCAAATTTCCATAGAGGAATTTTCTCAAGATATTAATGGAAAAACAGTCATCCTAGTTGATGATGTACTGTTTACAGGAAGAACTGTGCGTGCCGCTTTGGATGCACTGTCACAACATGGCAGAGCCAAAAGCATACAGCTTGCAGTCTTAGTGGACAGAGGCCACAGAGAGCTTCCAATTCGTGCCGACTTCGTTGGCAAGAATGTTCCAACATCTTTGGAAGAACTGGTTTCCGTTGAGGTTGAGGAATATGATCATGTTACCAAAGTAGACTTATACAGTCTATAGTAATAAATTATCACTTATTTAATGTGCACAGGGAGGTACAAATGGACGAAAAGTTTAACGATTTCAAAAGAGAAGAATTCGTGAAAACTCGTGACGAAGAAGAAAAACACTTCGAAGAGATAATTCACGAAGAAGAAGAGAAAGATCCTATCATTGACAAAAAGACTTTCAAATTAGGTGAGCATCCTGTATACGATGCAAGAAAACTTGGTGTTAGAAGAGAAATGCTTCTAGGATTCCAACATTTGTTCGCAATGTTTGGTGCAACAGTACTTGTTCCAGTACTTACTGGATTAAGCATCACAGCAACACTATTATTTGCCGGACTTGGAACTCTATTATTCCACTTCTTAACTAAGGGCAAGGTTCCTGCTTTCTTAGGATCATCCTTCGCATTCCTAGGAGGATATTACGCAGTTGCTGGCTTCTGCCCAGAAGGAACAAACTGGATTCCATACGCAGTAACAGGTGTTGCATGCTCAGGCTTGCTATATGTAGTATTGGCTGTTTTGATTAGACAATTAGGTGTTAAGAGAGTTATGAAATTCTTCCCACCAGTAGTAACAGGTCCAATCATCATCGCCATCGGTGTTAACCTATCAGCAGGCGCAGTTAAAAACTGTGAAACAAACTGGTTACTTGCACTTGTTGCAATCGGTGTAGTAATCGTTGCAAATATCTGGGGTAAAGGAATGGTCAAGATCATCCCAATCTTCCTAGGTGTTATCGCATCATACTTAGTTGGCGCAGTATCAGGCGCAATCGACTGGACTCCAGTTCAAGATGCAGCATGGTTTGGAATGCCATTCAAATTTGAAGATACAGCTTTCAGCCTATTTACAGGTTGTGACACTTCACTATTAATCACATCAATTATCACTATCTTGCCAATCGCTTTGGCAACAATGGTAGAACATATCGGTGATATGTGCGCTATTTCAGAAACAGTTGGAAATAACTACCTAGTAAATCCTGGACTACACAGAACTTTATTAGGCGACGGATTGGCAACAATCATGGCATCATTCTTCGGTGCTCCAGCTAATACAACTTACGGAGAAAACACAGGCGTACTTGCATTATCAAAGGTATATGACCCTAGAGTAATCAGACTAGCAGCAATCTTCGCAGTAATCCTTTCATTCTGCCCTAAGTTTGCAGCAGTAATCGAAGTAATGCCAACAGGAACTATGGGAGGTATCTCATTGGTACTATACGGAATGATCGCATCAGTTGGTGTAAGAAACGTAGTAGAAAACCAAGTAGACTTCTCAAAGCAAAGAAACGTATTAATCCTTGCTTTAATCTTAGTACTTTCAATCGGTATTAACTACTCAGCAGCAGGCGCTATCGCATTCACAATCGGCGAAGTTACAATCAGCTTATCAGGCCTTGCATGCGGAGCTCTAGTAGGAATCATCGTAAACGCAATTCTTCCTGGAAAGGATTACGAATTCAACGAATTGAATCCTGAAGAAGATAGGTACGAAAGCATTACAATCCAATAGGATTTACAAAACTAAAAAGCTTAAATCAAAAACTGACCCACACTTTGGGTCAGTTTTTTAGTACTAAAAATATTAATTACATTGATTCGATATATAGCTTTAAATATATATACAGTGAAGTGAAACAGGCAACAAATACACCATTTCTAATCCATCGCATATACACCAAGCCAATGAATTCTCTCACAAAAGCATTTGGCCAGAAATACCACTTAGTCTTACCACCGACGCCTACAGGCTCGTAGCCATCCTTGTTTGCAAGGACATAGGCTCTAACTACATGATATCTGGTTGTGGCGAAAGCAATATTAGGTTCACCTTCCATCCCCCTCGCCTTCCAATCCTCTTCAATTAATTGGTGGGAGAATTTCATGTTTTCGCTAGTCGTAGTGGACTTATCTTCCAAGATAATATCCGACTCTTTAATGCCTTGGGATATTAAATAGTCCCTCATAGATCTAGCTTCCGATTCTACTTCATCGGAGCCCTTGCCACCAGATGGTACAAATTTAATGCCCTCACCGTAGCGTTCAAGCTGTCTGTGATATAGCTTTAAAGCCGCATCAACTCTTCCCTTTAGCAAGGGTGTAGGAGTTCCATCTCCTCTAATAGCACAGCCTAATATAATTACGTAGTCCTGCTTTTTAATAGGCCTGTACACAGAAGCCACTAAAGCCATAATAATTGTGGATGCCAACATAAATTCAAAGTAAAAGATCATGGCATACATTATCATGGAAATGGTATAAGTAGTCCTATTATCAGGTAACATCAAGGCATAAGCTATGCCTACCCCTAGGAAAATCAACACAGCTAGAACAATTCCCAGGGCATTTGGTATTCTAAATCCTTCTTTTCTAATCAGCTGAATATTACTGATAACTAAGGCAATAGCCAGTATTACAACCAAAGGCAATGTTATTATTACAAACATTGGAACCAGGTTAGTCCAGTTGACCAGGATATCAAATACTCTAAAGCCGTAAGGATCTGCAATCATATTGCTTGCTTCATAAAGCATAAACACAGCGTGGTAAGCCACAAAGAAGAAAATTCCCATATATGCTATAAGCACGTAGGAAAACTTTCCGTTTTTAATGTATTGTGCCAGATGAAGTAGCATTGTTAAAGCAAATAGTATTAGGTATAGAGTAAGAAGCAATACCAAATACTGATATCCTGCGAAATTTCCGCTTGGATAATTACATACTACAAGTCCGCTGTCTCTTACTGTGAAATGATAGCTCCTTTGAACAAATTCATCGGCATGGTCACCTTTAATTCTAAAGTTGACATTCGCCTCGCCTGGGCCCAAGCCCTTCACATGAATCAGTATGAGATTATCCCCGTCTTTTTCAACGGATTCTACTTTTAAAGCCTCTTTATTTCCACCTATAGTCGCACTGATATCCTCTTGAGCCACCTCTTTATATTCCCCAGAAATGCCCATTTCATAGTCACTTCCCAGGTTATATATCAGGGTTTCGGCCACTACGAAGATTACCATGGCAACAATTGTTAGAAAAAATAATTTTTTCTTTAAACTAATCTTCTTTTTCATTATTTATAAAACATACAATTCTTGCAGCATTCTCTTCCATTAGCTTCTGGGTCGCATGCTACAGGGTTAAACTTTAAGTTTGTTGGGATCTTGTCTCCCATTAGAGAAATCAAAGCGGCAATTTGGCAAAGAGTTCCAGTAAATTCTGTGAAATTTCTTGCGTTTACGCTTTGCATAGTCTTTCTGTAAATTGGAGCCATTTCTCTGTAATAGTATCCATCATTTGGAGGAAGCATTTCTGTAAATTCAGGCATAGTAACTGGCCAGAAAATTGGGCAATGTAGCTTACATGAATTGCATTTCAAGCAACCGTCAAGATTTACTACTGGATTCTTTTCATCCTTAGTCTCGTGATTGTAATCTTCCAACTTGATGCATACTTTTTTACATGCTACTATACAAGCTTCGCATCCGTTGCAGTTTTCAATTCCCTTGTTAAGTCTCATTATTGTTCCTCCTTCTTTTCAACTTCTAATTCTTGAATGATTTTATCGATTTTATGAGCGACTTCGATGAAATCCTCTTCCTTGTAGCCTCTTGTTGTCATAGGAGCTGTACCCACTCTAACACCTGATGTTTGCATTGGTGATCTCTTTTCACCTGGCACGCAGTTCTTGTTTAGAGTAATGCCGTTTTCATCGCATCTTTCTTGTAGATCTCTTCCGCTAAAGCTAAAGTCCTTTAAATCTAAAAGGAATACGTGATTATCAGTACCACCAGTTACAACCTTGTAGCCCATCTTTGTGAATTCGTCTGCAAAAACTTTGCAATTCTTTACCACTTGAGCAACGTACTCTTTAAACTCGTCTTTCATAGCCTCTTCAGCGCATATAGCTTTTGCTGCAATAATATGTTCCAAAGGACCGCCTTGTGCAAATGGGAAGATAGCGCTATCAATTTTCTTTGCAAGCTCAGGTCTGCAGAAGATAATGCCTCCACGAGGTCCTCTTAAAGTCTTGTGAGTTGTTGAAGTAATAATATCAGCATAATTGAATGGGCTTGGATGAACTCCGCCTGCTACCAAACCTGCGATATGAGCCATGTCCACCATGAAGTATGCTCCAACTTCCTTGGCAATTTGTCCAAAAGCCTTAAAGTCAATAATTCTTGAATATGCGCTTGCTCCTGCCAAAATCAATTGAGGCTTGTATTTTAAAGCCTTTTCCCTTACATCTTCCATGTCGATAAATCCCTTATCATCAACATCATAGAAGACGAAATTGAAAGTTTTTCCGCTGAAATTAGCAGCATTTCCGTGTGTTAAATGGCCACCATTATCCAAGTTCATGGAAAGCACTGTGTCCCCTGGCTTTAATACAGCATTTAAAGCAGCAAAGTTTGCTTGAGAACCGGAATGTGGTTGAACGTTTACGTGATAATCTGTATCAAATACTAAACGCCATAGTTCGCATGCATACTCTTCAATTTCATCTACGAATTCTGTTCCACCGTAGTATCTGCCACGGTTTCCGCTCTTTCTGTCACTTGGATAACCTTCTGCGTATTTCCAGCTTAGGCAGCTTCCACATGCTGCAAGAACAGCTTCTGAGCAATAGTTTTCGGAAGCTATTAACTCAATATTGTTCTTTTGTCTGTTGTATTCTTTTTCAATAAGTGATCCTACAATTGTTGAGGATTTCTTAATGAAATCAATATTATTTTGGTTATAGTCGCAATTTTCTTGGTCTTTGTAAAACATCTTAATCCTCCAATATATATTCTAATACCTCTGGGAAGCATTCATTTCCCCTTTGAGGGCAATCTATGCAATCGAAGTAATCTGGTTCATTTTTAACTGGTGTAAAGCCTAGGCTTTTAAAAAACTCCGGTGCACGAGCAACCAAAATTATCCTATGCCCACCTAAATCCTTAACTTTTGCTATGGCTTTTTTCACCATCATCTCACCTACGTGCATCTTGCGATAAAGCTTGTCCACAGCTATGCCATCAATAACATAGTCCTGACAAGGCGTGCCATCCTTAAGCTGGCCTTCTTTAAGTGAAATGGCAAAAGCCGCTATCATATCACCACCATGGGTGACTTCATAAGCCGCAATATAATCCGGGTTTTCTTTTTCTTCTTCATCATATTCCAAATGATTGTCTATGAAAAATTCAACCAGTTTGTCGTAATCCTTTGTAGGACTCATTTCCAATCTAATCACAAAAATACCTCCTTACATATGTCCTTACCAGACCTATTAAATACAGTGATCCAGTAACTAGAATCATATCATATTCATGGGAATGCTCCCTTGCAAATTCAAGAGCTTCCTCATAATTTTCACTGGCAAAGCGTACATCTACGCCTTTTTCTTGTGCTATATGGCTTAATTCCTTGACGCTCAACTTTCTATCGCTATCAGGCTCAGTAATTACCCAGCTTTTAGATATTTGGGATAAATTGTCGGTAATAGCTTGTGTATCCTTGTCCTTAAGCATGCCTGTAATCAGCAAAACTTTTTTGCTCGGATAAGCCATAGTCATAGTCTTCACCAAGGCTTTCGTGCCATCTTCATTGTGTGCCCCATCCAACAGGATTAAAGGCTCATCACATATTTTTTCAAAACGACCGTGGTTGTTGGCCCTGTTCAAAGCCAGACGAAGTTTATCCTCATCCAATTTTTCAACATAGCCCCTAGCCACCATCTCTTGAACTACAGTAATGGCAAAGACAGCATTTTCAATTTGATGCTCTCCCACCATTGAAATATGTAAATCTTTCCATGATTCCATATCAAAAACAGAACCATCTTTGTCCATACTTTTTATATTAATACTGCAATCCTTTGTTGGGATAAAGTTTGCGTGCTTAGCTAAAGCCACAGACTCTATTACCTGGTATGCCTCTTGTGCTCTAACACTGCTTACTACTGGCACATCCTCTTTTATAATTCCTGCTTTTTCACAAGCAATTTTATCCAGACTATCTCCAAGCCTATCCATATGATCCATGGAGATGCTTGTAATTCCAGTTATAAGCGGGTTTTTCACCAAATTGGTAGAATCGCCCCTTCCCCCAAGTCCAACCTCTAAAATGGCGAAATCGGCCCTTTTATCACGGAAATATAGGAAGGCTATAGCTGTTATAAGTTCAAACTCTGTCGGTGAATCTTTCCCTTCCCTGACAAGCTCATCCACCTTGGAAAGAACCGCCTTAGTGTACTTGTCCAAATCATCGTTTGAAATCAGCTGACCATTAAATTCTATTCTCTCATTAAAGACTTCCAAAAAAGGCGATGAATAAAGTCCGACCTTATACCCTTGCCCTTGTAGAATCTCATAGATAAATCTACAGCTTGAACCCTTTCCATTAGTTCCTGCCACGTGAATGACTCTAAGCTCATCCTGAGGATTGCCCAGCTTATTCATAAGGGCAGTCATTCTCTCCAAGCCTAGTCTACTTCCAAATCTGGCAAATTCTGAAATTTTAGAAAGGGAATCGCTCATCTTTCTCCTCTATCCACATATCATTTATCTTTGTGTTTACGTACTTAGGCAAAAGCTTTACCGCACACTTCACAAAGTTTCTCTCTAATTCAGGTACAGTTTCAATATTTTCTTCTTGAAGAAGTTGGTAAACCTCTCCTGTAAAATCAGCAAAGCTTTCAGGATCCAGCTGGTCAATAATGTCATTTAGCTGTTTCTCCAATAGCTTTCCTTGTAGACTTCTCTCCTCAACATATTCAAAGTCTGTTCCCTTAATTTCCCAAGAAAACATATCATGTTGCATAATTGAAACCTTTGTACTCTTTATTGTCCTGTAATCACAGTGGCCCATTAAAACTCCAACCACCGATGATTGAGGTACATAGGACAAAATTCTGTCCTCTATGTCCATATAGTCTTCACTGGCAAAAACATTGTCAGAAAAACCTGGACCATCATTGTTAAACACTTTAACAAGTCTAGCTTTGCTCTCCTTAGGAAGATGCATAGCTGACCAAACTGATAAATTTCCACCCTTTGAATGGCCTCCAATATATAGACGGCTCATTGGGTATTTTTCAGCCGCTTTATTGGCATAATCGCTGGCAGCATTTTGCGCCGGTGTGCTATCCAAAAAAGTAGAATTAAAGTTTTCTTTCCACCCAACTATAGTGGAATCGGTGCCTCTAAAAGCAATAAAAACATCTCCAGCAGGCAGTATAAAAGTCATAGCTGAAAACTGCTTTTCCATAGCCACATCTGTATTCTCTATATAGTTTGTAAGCTTAACATCCTTGAATCTAGGACATTCTGCCACCATTTTTGCTAGAATTTTGCAATTTTCTTGAATGGAATTTGCGCCCCTTAGCTTATCCTCTTCAGGCTGAGCCTCCCAAAGCTCATAGGCCTTGGCTAAAGTCAGCTCATCATCTGTCACCCCTTGATAATTCACATAGGATAATGTGGCAAATATTAAAGCATCAATGCTATTAAGCTGGCTGTGTTCAAAACTAATATCTCCACGCCATTCCAAATAATCCAAAATGTTTCCAGTCATTTTAATTACCTATTACAGCTTTTCTGCACCCTCAATTAAATGTTTCATAAGCAAAGTACTTGTTACTGCACCCACTCCACCAGGAACAGGTGTGATTGAAAGATCAAACTCTGACGCATCATCAAAATTAACATCTCCCACCATTTTGCCCTCTTCATTAAAATTGATTCCAACATCAATAATGCATTGGCCATCTCTCATATGATTTCTATTCACAGTATTTGCATGTCCTACGGCTGCCACAATTATGTCAGCATCCTTGCAATACTTTTCCATATCTTCCTTCTTAGTTCTGCTATGGCAAATTGTAAGCGTAGCGTTTTCTTTTAGCAAAAGCATAGCCACAGGTTTGCCAATTACAAGGCTTCGACCTATTACTACAAGCTTTTTGCCCTCCAAAGGAATGTCATAATGCTTTAAAATAGCCACTGCAGCCTCGGCAGTACAAGGTGGAAAGCCCTTTTGATCATCTGTGAAAACTCCAGTAATAGAAGCATCTGTCATGCTGTCCACATCCTTGTTAGGGTCTAACATATTGGCCAGCTTCTTCTCATCCAAAGATTTTGGAAGTGGTCTAAACATTAAAACCCCATGGACGTCCTTGTTCTCATTAAGGCTTTGAATTTCAGCTTCCATTTCAGCCTGGCTAATGTCTTCACTCAATTGATGCACAACTACATTTACGCCCACCTTTTCAGCACGCTTCAAAGCGCCTCTCTCATAGGCAAGGTCGCTGTCGTTGGCTCCAACTCTTAGTATGTCCAGCCTAGGCTCAATGCCTTTTGCTTTTAAAGCATCAGCTCTTGTTTTTAAATTTTCTGTAAGAGTAGCGGCAACCTCTTTGCCACTTAAAGTTCTAAACATTTCTATTCTCCCAGCATTGCAGATTTAACCCTATCATAGATTTGACCTGCTTTTGTATTAGCCAAATCCATAAGTTCTAAAACTTTGTCGTTTAGCTCATTGGCGTAAGCTCTATCCTTCATGGACTTTGTGTTTATAAACACATTTAAAGCCGCACCATTTATAGCCGCCATAGCAAAAGCAGCACCAGTTCCTGCATCGCTTACAGCTCCCTTGTTGCCTATAAGGCTGAATTCGTCCATAAGATCCACAGCCTTGCAAGTGTTTTCAACTATTTCATAAGGAACTCTTGCCGCCTCACGCAAAGCAAGCTCCATAGCTTCTCTCCGCTTAGCTTTATCCTCTTCACTTTCCTTAGGCATGGAATAAACCTGATGCAAAGCTTTAAAAACTTCAGTATCCGCTTGGCAAAGTTCAATCAATTTAAGGCGAAGCTCATCCATATCCTTCATAAGCTCCTTGATTCTATCTTCCACGTCAGCATACTTTTCTCTGCCCAAAGTCAAACTTCCAACCATTAAACCCAAAGATGCAGCCAAAGCACCAACGCTAGCGCTAGTGCCACCGCCACCTGGAACAGGTTCACCGCTTGAAAGCTTTTCGCTATACTCTTTTAAACTTAATTTAGTGTAATCCATTAGAATAATCCTGTAATAACTCCATTTTCATCAATATCTATCTTTTCAGCTGCTGGAACCTTTGGAAGTCCAGGCATAGTCATTATCTCGCCTGTCTTAACAACGATGAAACCAGCTCCTGATGAAAGCTTAACCTCTGAAATGCTAATATTGAAATCACGAGGTGCACCTAAAAGTGTTGGATCATCAGAGAAAGAATATTGTGTCTTAGCAACGCAGATAGGTAAATTACCCAAACCTATTCTTTCAATAGTTTCAATATCCTTTAAAGCCTTCTTGGAATAGTTTACTCCATCAGCTCTGTAAATTGTCTTTGCAAGCTTCTCAATCTTATCCTTAATAGGAAGTTCAGTCTCATAAACGAAGTGGAAATTGCCCTCTTCTTCGCAAAGATTAACAACTTCTTCAGCCATTTCCAAACCGCCTTGTCCGCCCTTTGCCCATACTTCGTTAAGTATAGCTTTTGCTCCATGAGCAGCGCACATCTCTTCAACAAGCTTTAATTCCTTTTCAGTATCTGTTGGGAAAGCATTGATTGCAACTAGCATTGGAATACCAAATTCGTTTTTGATATTGTCCAAATGTTGAAGTAGATTTGGAAGGCCCTTTTCCAAAGCTTCCAAGTTTTCTTCGTCCAAATTGTTCTTGGAAACACCACCATGGTATTTTAAAGCTTTTACAGTAGCAACAAGTACGCATGCATCTGGCTTTAAATCAGCGATTCTGCACTTAATGTCTACGAATTTCTCAGCACCTAAATCAGCAGCGAAGCCTGCCTCAGTTACTACATAGTCAGCCAATTTCAAAGCCATTCTTGTTGCGATAATTGAGTTGCAACCATGAGCAATATTAGCAAATGGACCACCGTGAATAAATGCTGGTGTGTGCTCCAAAGTTTGAACAAGATTTGGCTTTAAAGCGTCCTTTAATACTGCAGTTACTGCTCCAGCAACCTTTAAATCTCCCACTGTAACAGGATCTCCACCGTAAGTGTATCCCACTGTAATATTTGAAATCTTTTTCTTTAAATCCATTAAATCAGTAGCAAGACATAAAATCGCCATAATTTCACTGGCAACTGTAATATCGAAGCCATCTTCTCTAGGAACGCCTTGCATCTTGCCACCTAGTCCGTCAACGATTTCTCTTAGCTGACGGTCATTCATATCAACTACTCTCTTCCAAGTGATTTGCTTTACATCAATTCCCAAGCTGTTGCCTTGTTGAATGTGATTGTCCAAAACAGCAGCGATTAGATTGTTTGCCAAGCTGATGGCATGCATATCTCCTGTAAAATGCAAATTAATATCTTCCATAGGAACAACTTGAGCATGGCCACCGCCTGCAGCTCCACCCTTAATTCCAAATACAGGTCCCAAAGATGGTTCTCTCAAAGCAGTCATAGCATTTTTGCCTATAGCTCTTAAAGCATCAGCAAGACCAATGGCAGTTGTAGTCTTTCCATTACCTGCTGGTGTAGGAGAAATAGCTGTGACAAGGATAAGCTTTCCATCCTTTTTGTCGGCCATATCATTTATCAATTTATAGTCGATTTTCGCTTTCTTTCTTCCATACATTTCAACGTATTCTTCATCGATGCCTGCGATTTCAGCGATTTCCATAATGTCTTTTAATTTTGCTTCTTGTGCAATTTCAATGTCTGTCTTGTATGCCATAATATTCCTCCTTAAAAATGCTCCTGTAAATTTTTTAAATATGATTTTCTATGAATTGGCGTAATGCCATATTCCTTGATTCCCTGATAATGTGCTTTTGTACCGTATCCCTTGTTAGATTCAAAAGCATAATGTGGATATTCCTTACTGTAATCCACCATCATTCTGTCTCTTACAACCTTGGCCACAATGGATGCAGCTCCTATGGACAAGCTCTGGGCATCCCCTTTTATAATGGCCATTTGTGGAATTTCTATTTCCTTAATTTCCATTGCGTCAAATAGGATTAAATCCAAATTTCTTCCAGCCTTTGCAAGGACCTGCTCGCACTGGGAAACCGCTTCTCTCATTGCCAACTTAGTAGCTTCAAGTATGTTAATCTCATCGATTACCACATTATCGCAGATGCCTACTCCGTAGGCTAGGGCTTTCCCTATAATCTCCTCGTACAGAGCCTCACGCTTTTTCTCGGAAAGCTTCTTGCTGTCGTCTATGCCCACTATGTCACAGTCCTGGGGAAGAACCACGCAGGCTGTAACAACCGGTCCTGCCAGAGGGCCTCTGCCTACTTCATCCACTCCTCCAAGGATGCTCTGGGCTGGATTTAAGCCTTTATGCTCCAAACATTCCTTATCAAAATTTTGCTTTTCTATTAATTTGTTTTGTAAAGCTTCTTCTCGTTCTAATTTAGTCATTTAATCTTTCCAAAGTGATTTTGCCGATTGTGCCTGACCTGAACTCATCTAAGACTGTCTTGCCGCAGCGTTCATAGTCTATGCGTTTACCTGGCATTATGAAGCCTCTTTTTAAAGCTATGGCCTCCATAGTACCAAGAGCATATGGCGCTTCCATGGTATCTTCTGGCAATTCCTCCAGTTTGTACCTTGCCATTAACATGTCAGGATAATTGTCATATAGGAATTTAATCAATTCCAAAGCCAAATCCGCTATATCTAAAATCTCGTCCTTGATCGATCCGCAAAAAGCCAAGTCCAATCCAACCTCAGGATCCTCAAACTTTGGCCAAAGGACACCAGGAGTATCCATTAACTGCATATTGTTGCTAAGAGTTAACCACTGTTTACCCTTAGTAACTCCAGGCTTGTCTCCTGTCTGAGTTGCTTTTCTTCCTGTTAAACGATTGATCAAAGATGATTTTCCCACATTTGGCACACCAACTATCATCATTCTAAGTGGTTTTGGCACATTTCTGTGAGAATTAATGTCTTCCTGTTCCCTTTCCAGAAGTGAAAGGAGTTTCTTCACGCCTTCACCGCTGTTGCAGTTCATAATAAGGCACTTTGAACCTGCCTTTGTAAAGTGCTCGCTCCACTTTCTATTCTCGTCGGGATCTGACAAATCGCTCTTGTTAAGGACGATAATTCTTCTTTTGTTTTTTACTATTTCATCAATGATAGGATTGCGACTTGACACCGGTATTCTGGCATCAACAACTTCCACAACCACGTCAACCAATTTAAGGTTGGCAGCTATCATTTCCCTGGTTTTTTTCATATGTCCAGGGTACCAATTAATGTTCTCTATCATAGCCTCTTTCCTACACATATAGTCCATTCTATTTTACCATTTTTTGCCCAATAATTAAAGCAAAAAGCATAAAAAAAGAAGGGCCTTTAGCCCTTCAAAAGAATTTAATATTTTACTTAGTCTTTGCAGCTCTAACTCTAGCAGCCTTACCAGTTCTTTCTCTCATGAAGTTTAGCTTAGCTCTTCTTACGAAGCCCTTTCTAGTTACTTCAATCTTTTGAATTCTTGGTGAGTGTAGAGGGAATGTCTTTTCAACGCCAACACCTGAAGCGATCTTTCTAACTGTGAAAGTTTCGCTGATGCCACCGTTTTGTCTCTTTAAAACATAGCCTTCAAAAACTTGAACTCTTTCTCTGTTTCCTTCCTTGATTAGCACGTGTACTCTTACAGTATCACCGATGTTAAATTCAGGAATGTCATTCTTCTTAAATTCTTCTGTGATTTGATCTAATACGTTCATTAGTATCTCCTTTTACTCATAGGCATTCTTGGCTATTACCCTACGCCGAATTGCGTTGCCAGAGGAATGTCCGTTACAACGTAGCTATTATAACATAGCTATATCAACAATTGCAAGCTATTTTTTCTTCTTTTTCGCATTTCTAGCAGTCTTAAGCTCGCTTCTGTGAAGCAATTCCTCATCGCTCATACGAGCACGAGGATCATCCTCAATAATTCTGATTTCTGGATGTGTAAGCTCAATAAATTCAAGCACCTTTTCCATATCCTTTTTGCTGAAAAGGAATGTTCTAACCATAGGTTCTTTGTAAATGTGCAGTTGAACATTTGGCTTAGCCTTTTCTCTGTTAACGTGGAGTGATTGTACCACATCCCAGCCCCAATAATCATGCATCTTAAATACATTGAAAAGTCTAAACTCAACATCAAAGCCCTTTTCATCAACCACATAATCCTTGTCAAAGAATGCGGCTAAGAATACAAAAGCAGCTAAGATTAGATAAATATATTGTTCGCTGGTGATTTCTAACCACATAAAATACAAAGCAATAGCAGCAACTATTACTCTAAGATACCACTGTTTGTGTTTATTAATAGCTACGAATCTCATGTCTAAAGTTCCTTTCAAACAATTTTAATAATTATATCATAAATTGTCCTGTATTTGAACTGGTTTATTTGTTGTCTTATTCCTCTTCATCCTCATCATCGTCGTCAGCAAATTCGCCTAGTTTAAACTTTTCCCTAAGCTCCTTTGGAATATAGTCCGCTGGTTCTATATATGCGACTTCTATATATTTCTGTTTTGGCTCTGACCAGATAAATTCTTTATTATTATCTTCTGGCTTATTCATGTGATCCCCTCCTTTTAATCTATACATGTTATTTGCCCGTATTATACCCCCAAGTTACCACAAATACAAGTGCCCCACAAAAAAACGGGACTCTTACGAGTCCCGCTAAGTTATGCTAATACGTAATGTTTCTACCCAAACAACTCATTTATTTTAATAAACATATCTCTGTCTAGGTCATCAAAAAATAAAATAAGTTCCTTTTTATCTTTATACGTTTCATCAACTATATCGTTTGCTTTTACAAGCTTAGAATGGAATGCATCCAAATCTTTCGCATTAGAAGAATTAGAGTCGTAATAATTTTCAAACACATTTTCTAACAAATAATCATCGTAAAAATAAGTCATACAATGATCATTATGGAAAATGATGTAAACAATTAATTTATCGTGAAGATTATTAAACCATTCTTGTTTCTTATCCAATGACCATGTATCCCAATTCTCTGATGTATCGCAAGAAGTTCGTATCTCTGAACAGACATATTCAGTAGATGTACACAAGCTTGTTTCGATGCACAGTTTGCTTGTAAAAAACCACTCTATAGCAAAAAACACAATAATCATTATCACTGCTATCGCAATTCGTTTAATCAACTTTTTCTCATCTATTCTATTTGTAAACAACCCTATCCTCTCCTTTCGTGTTGGTGTAATCATCTTCGAATATTTTGTATAGGACATATACTCCACCTTGTTTTTTTCTATAAACATATCTCATTTTAAAGCGCACATATGATTTCTTTTTTTTCACTAATGCTTTATAAGTTGCTGAATAAAAATCATAATGCGTCACCTTGTATTGTTCATATTGTGCTACAGCTGTCGAAACCCAAACCGCTACCACTGGATCAGTAATTGCACCTGCCGACAAAATCCCAAGATAAGTTGCTAATTTGCCAAGCGTCACATTTGGAGCATAAGAATCCCTAAGTTTTTTTATCGTTTCCTTACTAACACTTGTATATTTATATTTATCAGGTCTAGTAGTCGGATCTGCCACAACTGGGAATGCAGTATCTTCATCAAAGTTTACAACTTGTACTAATTCATCACCTTTGATTTCATAGTATGAGTCTACATCATTTCCATTAGCATCTTTTGCCCATGCAGGATCAATAGTTTGTACTATTTGATTGTCTGCATCCAGAACGTATAACTCATTAGCAAAACCATCTTCTAAACTGTTATACCATTCTTTTTCTTCTTCTGTTGCGTATTTTTCACAATACTCTTTGTCTGTTACCAATTTGTAACCTTCAGGTAAATCAAATTTGAATGAATACTCTTTTGGAGCATCTGCATTATCAATTGTAACTAAGGCTCTTGTAAACTCAAATGTCATTCCATCTTCTTGTTCTTCTTTCCCAGCTTGTACTGCAACTGATACATCTTGTGTTGCTCCATAGATTACTGTACCT
>JAKSSL010000049.1 GCA_024403115.1 Clostridia bacterium | reverse complement strand
ACCACATATTACGCAATTGCCCTTTCTCTACTAAAAGGTGAGAAATACGACGTGCCTGAGTCTATGAAAAATCAATATGTCGCAGAATTAGAACTTATCGACGCTGCAGTTGACGAACTGTCGCCATTATTAGGCACGACAAGATATTTCAACTATAGCTTATTTAAGCCACGTGCACAATATACACGAACAGAAGCGAGCAAACGTTATTTTAGAGGAATGATGTGGCTGCAGTCGGCTTATCTATGTGCAGAGAACGATGGCCTAGAAAAAGCATTGTTCATGGCAAAAGTGTATGACGACAGCAACAATGAAATCAAGGATGCAGTCAAGAATGCATTTAAGCCAATCGACTATTTGATGGGCGAGCCAAACGATGTCCCTATACTTGAGTTGGCCAGCAAATTAAATGATTGGGGTATCTTCGAATTCAAACAGTTGCTCGATCAAAACATTATGGATAAAGCATCGTCGGCAATCACCGAGGCTACCAAGGGCAAAAGTTGCATTAAGCCACAAATCCAAATCACGTGTCAGCCAAAGATCAACTTCATGCCACAACGCTATGTGCCAGATGGTGATATCTTAAACATGATGGCAGACACAATGTTGAATGCAGAACGTGCATACCCACGTGGAGTGGATGTGTTTGATGCATTCGGAATCAAGGCCGCCAAGGCACTGAACGACACTTTCTTTACGGACAACAAAGCATGGAATAATTATGAGAAGCAAAGGAAGAAAGCAAGTGATAAATTCAGAAACTTCTCTGAGTGGAACAAGACCGGCTACAACAAATGGCTTCAAATGTTGATGGTTTTGCAGAATCCAGACAAGAATTATCCTGGATACATGCATACCAGCAGTTGGCAATTGAAAAATCTAAATACAGCTCTGGCTTCATGGTCGGAATTGAAACACAACTCTGTGCTATATACTAAACAACCTATAGCAGCAGAATGTGGTGATGGAGGAGAGGATGAATTGCCTGAACCTATGCTTCTAGGTTATGTAGAACCTAATATGAAGTTTTGGAAGACATTAAAGGAAGCCGTATCGCAGACTTACGATTTAGCGGAAAAATCCGGGTTTAAGGTAGACAAAGAATACGAACGTAAAAGAGAGGATGATTACATCGTTAAATCAAGAACTCTCAAAAGTGTCACTAAGCCGTTGCTTGAAATGATAGACTTTTTTATCAAAGCAAGCGACAAGGAATTAGAAGGAAAGACTCTTACATATAAAGAATATGAGAGATTAAGATATATTGGAGGTGAAATCGAATCACAAACGCTTAGTTTGTTGTGTAATCGATGGGTATATGAAGATTGGTCAGGTCTTACAGAAGTGGATAAAAAGATTCCTGTTGTTGCAGACATCTACACAAGAAATGTTCCTGACTGTCAGAAGAATGGAATTTTACATACCGCGGTAGGACGAGCAAATAGAATTTATGTTACAGTTGAGATAAACGGACATTTCTATCTCACTTGTGGAGCCACATTAAGCTATTATGAGTTTATCAATAATTCCAGACTTACTGATGAAGAATGGCAAGGAATCAACTCTAGCGTTGAATGTCCGAAGATCCCAGATTGGATGGCACCATTAATGTTAAGCTCTGATAAAAATAATTATGAAGACCATAAATATTTCACTTATGGACAATATGGGCATTGTAATTATGTGCCTAGCTTTATGGAGCAGTTTGTTCATTAGTGGATGCTCATCTGTAGACGATGGGGAAATAAGCCTCGTTTTCACTGGTGACGTGATGCTGGATCGTGGGGTGAGGCAACAGATAGAAAGGAAAGGTATCGATCATATCTTTTCTGCTGTAAAAGATTCATTCCTCGCAGCCGATGCGACGGTGATAAATCTAGAGTGTCCGTTGACTGACGTCGAGGATCCACAAGAAAAGCAATTTGTATTCAA
>JAKSSL010000048.1 GCA_024403115.1 Clostridia bacterium | reverse complement strand
TTAACTTTCTTTGGGTGCCCGGTGGGACTCGAACCCACGACATTCAGAACCACAAGGCCAATATCTTAATCCATTCAATACCTTTCTGGCTTATAATAATATTACACTGTTTCTCTACCCCCTATGTGGCAGTTTTACGGCAACTTTCAACGCGATATATCGTTGTGTATCACGATTTTACAGATTTCGTTACCGCCGCAAACAAAACAATGTCGTGACATTATTCAAACCAACTTTCAAAGAGTTTTAAGGGTTGTTGCCCCATTGAAGTTAAATTTGGTTAAATGCTTTGATGCTGCAAAGGTAATAAAAAAAATTGAAACATCCAAATTTTACTATCCAGGCATTACATTTTTAACCCGTTTTTGATGCTGGATTTTAACATTTGACCTGGTGGCAGCGCAGAAAAAATCTCACCCTCTATTACTGAGGGTGAGATGTATTTTTAAGAAGTAAAAGGGCAGAAACACATCTACAAACAGTCCGTCATAAAGATGGGTACGAGCAGAGTTTCTGCATCCTTACGCAAATCCTTTGTATAGACAAGGTAGCGGTTATTGATTCGTGACGAAAACTTCTTGCAGAATGCATCAAGTGATGCGTGGGTCTTATACCCAGATGATTTTACTTCTATCGGACAAATCTTGTTCCCCCTCGAAACGAGGAAATCCACTTCATAGTTGTGCTTGCTGGTCTCATTTAGCCATGTATGATAGAATAGTTCATTGCCAGAAGTTTTAAGCATCTGTGCCACCATATTCTCGAATACATAGCCGAGATCAGCACTTAACTTGTCCGCAAGAAGTTTTTGGTAGATTATGTTTTCTGTATGATCTTTATCCCAGAATGCCATGGTAATAAACAGACCTGTATCATTAACGAACATTTTGAACTGTTCAGTGTCTTGATGGAGCGATAGCCCGATATTAGGATCATTTGCATGATGGGAGATAAGTACAGCCTTGGAGTCTTCCATATCTTGTACGATTTCTGCCAAGCGATCAATCTTTCCATCTTCAATTACTGATGCGACCTTGTAGCGTGAAGCATTCTTGTTTAGTTGAGCTGGTATGGCATAGAACATTCTTGTCGCTCTTCCTGTAGGATCTATCTTACGAAAGTCATCGGCATAAAGTTCAATGATTTCTCGTTTCACACTATCAACCAGACTCAAATTGTTTGTATTGAGATACGCATTTACGGCTTGTGGCATTCCACCTACAAGCATATATAGGCGGAAATCACCCATCATCTTGCGTACAACACCATCACCAAGACTCATGCGGCTTTCAAAAGCAGAACGAAGCATCGGCATTGTAACAGTATCACCCATTGCCCAACGAAACTCTTCGTAGTCCATTGGGTAAAGCGTTAAGCGTGTCTCTTCGCTCGGTATGCGAATACCCTTGGTATATTTCTTGATGCTCAGCAACGAACCAGTCTCAATGTAGTCGTAACGGTGATCTTTTACCAGTTTCTTGATAGCCTGACGCGCCAAAGGACAAAACTGCACCTCATCGAATATGATAACAGACTGGCGAGGAGTGAGAACTGTATTATATAAGAACTGTAGGCGCAAGAATATAGCGTCTAAGTTTGAGATGTCATTGAATAAGTCCTTGACCTCCTGGGGACACTCCGTAAAGTCTATTAGGATATAAGATGTGTATTCATTCTGTGCAAACTGTTCTGCAATGGTTGACTTGCCTACTCGACGTGCTCCCTTTATGAGCAAAGCCGTAGAACCCTGTCTTTCATCTTTCCACTGAAGCATTTTGCTGTAGAACTTACGTTTAAAAACTCTTTCTTCCATGATGTTCTGTATAAAATCCAGTGCAAAATTACCGAAAAAATCTCATTCCCCAAAATTATTTTATCTAAAAATGCCAATTCCCGCACATTTTACACAACACAAAATGCCGATTTCCGCATATTTTATATATCAACAAATGCCAATTTCCGCATATTTT
>JAKSSL010000047.1 GCA_024403115.1 Clostridia bacterium | reverse complement strand
CAGGACGTGTAGGTAATCCTATGGATATCGCAAACATGGTATTATTCTTATGTTCTGAGAAAGCAGGTTTTATAACAGGCGAAAACATCTGCATTGACGGTGGAATGACCAAACACATGATATACCATGGTGATAATGGATGGACACTAAACCTATAATCGAAGACAACAGCTAAGAGTTCTTTTCAAGGATTTTTTTGAAGAAAATAAAAAAGAAAAGAACTCTCAATATTTGAGAGTTCTTTCTGCGAAAGATGTGGAGCTGGAGGGAGTCGAACCCTCGTCCAAACGGGGAAACCATACGCTTTCTACATGCTTATCTTGGCCTTCATTTTCGTGCAGCAGCAAGACCCAAGCCACCAACCACTGCCTTATCCTCTAAAGTTTCATCACCGACACGAGACAAGCCGTTGACTATCCCTGAAATTATTGCACCGCATTGACCAGTCAGCCTCAAGGAGTGGGCTCTGAGCGATGTCTCGTTCCAACGCCTAGCGAAGGAATAAAGTTAATCTACTATACTTCGATTAAGCAGCGAGAGCGTAGTTGTTTTCGCCAATTAAATTGTCGACCGAAGGGATTATGGAGTTCACAGCCGTTACTCCGCATGCTTACGTACCATCTCGTCCCGCTGTCAAATCCAGTCAGCCCCGACAATATCGAGGTCATAAGCCCCAATGATACATATTTCTTGTGCAAAGATACATATTTTATATGAAACCAACAAACTTTTAACCGAAAAACAACTTTACGGATATGATAATAGGGAACTATAACGAATTTCAAGCTTTATAATTTGCACATATAAGTTTTTTTTATTAATTTTGCCACCTAAGAAATATTGAATTATGAAAAAATACATTTACATATTGCTATTAGGTCTAATCATTGCTTCATGCAGTGCGCCTAAGGATATTGCATACTTTCAGGATCGTCAACCAGGTACATCTGCACCTGCAATCATAAGAAACTCTACTCCATTCAAGGTTCGTCCTGGTGACCGCGTGAGCATTTTTGTAAAATCACGCAACGAGAAACTGTCACAACAGTTTAATATGTATAGTGGTCAAAATACGGGCAGCATGGGATTAAATAACGGACAAAGTGGCTATCTCGTTGATGAAAATGGAGAGATTGATTTCCCTGTACTCGGCAAACTTAAAATTGCCGGTATGAATCGTAAAGAAATTACAGACTATTTAACCAATACTCTCCGCGACAGCAAACTTGTTGATGATGCTATCGTGAAGGTGGAATACACAGGCCTATATGTCACAATTCTCGGTGAAGGCGGTGGTAAACGTATCAACATCGACAAAGACCGACTGACATTCTTTGAATTACTCGCTCAGATGGGCGACCTTGACATTAATGCCCTCCGTCAAAACATACTTGTAATTCGTGAAGAGGATGGAGTTCGCAGTCAGTTTGAGATCGACCTTACCAAGATGCAGAACGTGTACGACTCTCCCGCATATTATGTTCACCAGAATGACATTGTTTACATCGAGCCTAACGACAAGACTAAACGTAACTCTACAGTTAACGGCAACCTATTCCAAACATGGGGATTCTGGACAGGTCTCACTGGTCTTGGTATGACAATATATTCAATCATAAACCTTCTAAAGTAACCAACAATGGATAAAGTTCATAATAAAGCGAAGCAAATGCTCAATGAGCAGGAAGAAGGTAGCAGTTTTGATTTCTCCGCAATTCCGGGTTTGTGTATAAGCAACTGGCATTGGTTTGTTCTTTGTATTACCCTAACATGTTCTGCAGCGTTCATATATCTCCGCATCACCCCTCCAGTTTATGTACGCACAGCTTCTATTGTTGTAAAGGATGATAAAGAAAGCGAAGCCTTAGATAACGTTTTTACCAAATTCCGAAATGGTAAAAGCATTATGCCAAATCAATCTTTAAACAATGAAATTATTGCTTTCCGTAAGGCAAACCTTATGGAAAAAGT
>JAKSSL010000046.1 GCA_024403115.1 Clostridia bacterium | reverse complement strand
TTTTCCCGGCTATTCCTCAGCCGCCTGAGCTTCGAGCAATGCTCGAATGTCCTTTGTTCTGTATGACGGCCCTTTTATTGATATGACTGTTGAGTGATGTAACAGTCTGTCCAATACTGCATTTGCAAGCGTGGATGATCCAAAGAAATCTCCCCACTTTGAAAATGGCATGTTTGTTGTAATGATGGTACTGTTTTTCTCATATCTCTTAGCTATAAGCTGAAAAAAGATATTTGCAGTATCCTGGTCGATTGGCATATATCCAATCTCATCGATTATAAGTACCTTGTACTTGGCATAAAACTTCAATCGGTTCTCTAAGCGATTTTCCTGATGAGCTTTCTTTAACTGCGTAATCAGGTTTTCAAACGTTATGAAATAGGTTTGGTATCTGGCCTTGGTACAACTTATACCTATGGCTGTCGCAAGATGTGTTTTGCCTACTCCGCTTGTTCCAAGGAAAAGAACATTTTCCTTGTTTTCAACAAAGCCTAGAGAATTCAGTTCCAACAGTTCCTTTTTATTGATGTTTGGCTGAAACGAAAAATCGAAATCATCCAATGTTTTTACAAATGGAAAGTTAGCAACGTGCAGGTTTGCTGCATCTCGTCGTATCTGACGATGCTTCCTTTCTATATCAACTAGTTCATCAAGTGCGTCGCTAAAGGATTTTTCGCCTTTATTGACCATTTCAGCATAGCGTTCCAGGTACTCTTGCATTTGCTCTATTCCGAGTTCACCTAGTCCGTTGATTAATTTCTGTGGTATTGCCATGATTATCCTCCTTACAGGAGTTCATCAAGCAGCCTTAAGTTTTCAGAGGCAAGCTCATCGATTGTAGCTGAGTCTTTTATGTATCCAGACATCAGCTGTTTATAGTGAGCTTCATTATAGTTAAGTCTTTTGTCACTAAGCATATGTGTAGCAATTAATTCGGTGCTATAATAAATAAGCAGTTTATCTTTGGTTATCTGTAATCTTACAGGCTTTCCAATGTATTCTGCAGGTACGGAATACTTGCTCTTATTGTATGTGACTAATGAATCTTTTCTGACTGTGGTTTGGCGATCGTGGGAAAGATAAGATTCAATTACTTCATCACTTGGCAATGGCTGCAGGTATTCCTTTTCTTTTTGAAACAAAAGAAGTGGAGGTACGCCGGTTTCATCGCATGCACGCCTACAGATTTTCTGATTAAGGTTATTTAAAATCTGAATCAGTTCTTCTTCGGTCTCGAATTCTCCTTCATATGGAAGAATCCAAGCCATGAACTTATTCAGTGCTTCAACTTTACCTTTTGTGAATGCGTGTCTAGGCTTACATAGCCTGATTTTGAAGTTGAAATCCTTGGCAAACGCGCGCATTCTATTGCTAATGTTTGCACGGTTGCCATCACGATCGACAACAGATGACATGTTGTCAAAAAGTATTTCTCTGGGTACTCCACCGGTTGCCTTGAAAGAATTAATAAGGCAGTCGAATACGTCCTGTCTCGTCTTATAAAGTTTGTAAGTTAAGATGGGGTATCTAGAATAGCCCAGTTTATAATCAAACACCTGAAAGGTGAAGATTTCTCCATATCGATTGGCAATAGAAATATCTTCTTTCCAATCGACTTGCGCCTGAATACCTGGCGCTGTTTCAAATCTAGGATGTCCTTTTTCAGTCTTTACAGGCTTCAATCCTTTTGATTTGACATACTTTCTAAAGTTTGAATAGGTACAAATATCTTCACCGTATTTGTCTACAATGAATTGGTAGACTGCCATGATATTTGTTCCTTTAATTGCAAGTTTGTTTTTTATGAGGTCGTAGTGCTCATCGAGAGCGCTGGACTTGCTACGATGCTTAGGTTTGCCTTCGTATCCGTCATAATACTTCTTTATGGTCTTGCGATCATAGCCGTACATTCTTGCAAGTTCAGAAAAGTTAGGCTTTGTGCCACTCATTCTGATTATATTTAGCTGAGTGATAACTGCTTGTTCCATGGATAACACCTCCATGGAAATGGTAGCAACACTAGCAGGGATTGTACATTTTTATATTCCCATTTCTGGGTAAATTTATTTTACCTTTTACA
>JAKSSL010000045.1 GCA_024403115.1 Clostridia bacterium | reverse complement strand
ACTTCGTCAATAAAAGCCATAACCTTCTCCTCAGCTTTTCAATCAAAATTAGTCTACTGCTTCAACGCCTTGAATCTCAGGATATGATTCCTTAAGGATTCTTTCAATTACACCCTTAATAGTCATTTGAGCTCCTGGGCAACCTGCACAGTGTCCCTTTAATCTAACCTTAACGATATTGTCTTCAGTTAATTCTACGAACTCAACGTCTCCACCATCTCTCTTCAAGAAAGGTCTAACTTGATCTAATGCTTCGTTAATCTTTGCTTCCATTTTATTTCTCCTTTGTATCTTATTAATGTCAATTATTTAAGAGGCTGTAATTCGCCTTTTATTACTCTGTTCATATTGTATGTTTTTGTAGGGTCGCCCTTTTGGTTGAACTTTATATGTCCTGTCGCCCCATCGAATTCCTCAGTTTGTTTTAAAGCAATCCAAACTTGTTCAGGATTTGCTGATCTGGCCTTTTCAATGATTTGAACTGCAAGAACATAAGCGTCAAAAGCCAAGGCCGCTTCTACACTCGGTTCTCCCTCGCCATACTTATTGTTATATAGCTTTAGGAAAGTTTTACCCAATTCAGTCTGTGTATTTGTTTCACTGTAATCTGTAGGAACATAAGCTTTTACTCCCGGATGCTTAGCCAACATCGCTAAGAAGTCTTCCTCCGCCCAGGATTCTGTTCCTAGGAAGTTTATTCCTGTAAGATTGTTTTCTTCGATTTCAGTGAAGAACTCATCTGCCACTTGAAGAGGCACAGGAGCAAACACAGTATCAGTTTTAATAATCTTAAGCTCTTGAATAATCTCCTCAAAATTATCTTGGTCTAAAGAATAAAATGCTTTTGTATAGTTTGGAATATTCTTACTGTGTTTCTTCTTTAAAAGCTTTTGGCTTCTCTTGTCGATAACCTTTGTAAAAGATTTTATAAGCTCTTGATTAGTGTCATCATCTTCTTGAGTTAAAATCATAACATTTCTCATAGCCAAATTGTTCAAGGCATATAGAGCAAGATTTCCACCAAGCTTTGAATCCACATAAGTCATTCTCAGATAATGTGTTCCATTTTCAGTAATCAAAGTATTCTTGTTGCTGATGGCAATTGCGCCCTGCTTAGTATTTTCCAGTAATTGGCTGGCAAGTAAACAGTTAGCCTCGCCGTATGGTCCTAAAACCATTGCCGGCTCATAGGATAAAGCTGTGTTCAAAGTACTTTCTATGGACTCAACACTTGATTGAGTGTCCAAATAGATCAGCTCAATATCCTTGCCCAAAACAGTTCCATAAAGTTGCTTTGCAAGTTCAACTCCCTTTTTCTCTTCAACTCCATAGGAAGCATCCTTACCTGTTTCAGGAAGCATAAAAGCTATCTTTACAGTCTCCATTGAACCGCCATCTCCGAAGAAAGCATTTTTGAAATTATCGTAAGTGGAACATGCTGTCAAAAGCGCCATCATCAATGCTAATAATACTGCAAATATTGATTTTTTTACTCTTCTCTTTTTCATATCCATAGTTCTTAATATTTTATCAAAAAATCAAGGAATTTTCAAGGTTTTCAAGCCTCTATAAACCATAAAAATTGTAAGAAATTGGCTTTTGTAGTATAATTAGCCAAAGGTAATATGAAACGGAGTAAAATTCAATGAAAAGCATAGAAAAATTGTTTACCGGCATCAATATGAGCTGGAAAAAAGTAATACTAATTTCAATAATTTCCGCCGTAATAGTTGCAGCTTTAAACTGCATACCCGCTCTGGAAGGAACATCATTCACGGTGCCTGCAGAAACCCTAGAAGTGTGGATAGTTCTTGCAGTCATTATTATCTGGAATTGTGATAAAGCTGTGGAGGCAATGGCAAAATGTTTTGTCTTCTTCCTGATCAGCCAACCCCTGATTTATTTGCTTGAAGTACCTTTCAAAAGCGCGGGCTGGGATCTATTCCAATATTATCCATATTGGCTTGTGATTACCTTCTTAACAATACCAGGCGCATTCATCGCCTTCCAAGTTAAAAGAGGTGATCTTATCGCCACTTTGATACTATCAGTTGCAACAGTTGGGGAGTGTTATTTCGGAGTTACACAATTAAAGCATTGCATGAATAATTTCCCTAACCACCTATTGATTGCCATATTCTGCTTCGTTGCAGCAGCCCTAATGATTGTAGTTATGTTGAAAGGCAAAAGGGAAAGAATCATTGCCTTCGCTCTATGTATCATAGTTACTGTGGCCAGTGCAATTTTCATGTTATATTTGGACCCATCCAACAACATCGCCTCATACAGCCTTCCTGCCGATAAGGAATGGGAAGTTGGCGAGTACGCAGGTCCTATGCAAGTTCTAGTGGTTGATAAAGAAGT
>JAKSSL010000044.1 GCA_024403115.1 Clostridia bacterium | reverse complement strand
GTACAGCCTTGGAATATGTAATTCCTGGTGGAAACCATGCAAATTATGCCAATTACGGTATGCAGGATGGTGATATGGAGGCGGATATTACTGCTGAGGAACAACAGACAATCACTGTTGAGAAAATCCTTGAACTAATTTCTACGAGGTAAGATATGAAGAAAAAATCAAACAAAAAAGCATATTGGACACAACAAACTCATTTGTTAAAGGCAGACGAGTACATTTGCTCTGCCTGCGGATATTCGGCAAAGAAAGCTCTTAAGGAATGCCCAGGCTGTGGAGCAATTATGAGCAAGAGCAAATATGATCCAACATGGGTTGATGAAGCCGAGATATTGGATATGATTTTTGATGACTAATCTAACAGCTATTCAAACAGCTTCGGCTGTTTAAATAAATAAATTTTTTAGGAGAGTGCTTTTTGATTAAAAAGACAACAATGGAAGTGGTTTGCTAGCCAAGGGAGGCTGGCAGACTAATTTGCCTCCCAAGTTTATGTCTAATTTCAAGGAGGAAAATAAATGAAAAACGACTATTTAATTCGTTTAGAGAAGAAGGAAGACTACCAAGAAGTAGAGAACCTTGTCAGGGAAAGCTTTTGGAATGTATATCGCCCAGGCTGTCTTGAACACTTCGTTTTAAAGTGCCTAAGGGACGATAAGGACTTTGTGCCTGAGCTTGACTTTGTAATGGAAAAGGAGGGCGCAATCATCGGCCAGAATGTTTTTGTGCGAGCAATTATCAAAGCTGACGATGGCAGAGACATTCCAATTATGACAATGGGGCCAATCTCCATTTCCCCTGATCTTAAGCGTCAGGGATATGGGAAAATACTGCTGGATTATTCACTGGAGAAGGCGGCAAGCCTTGGATGCGGTGCAGTTTGCTTTGAGGGAAACATTCAGTTTTACGGTAAAAGCGGATTCACCTATGCCAGCGAGTTCGGCATTAGGTATCACGGCCTTCCAGAGGGCGAGGATGCATCATTCTTTCTTTGCAAAGAACTGATACCTGGCTATCTTCAAGGAATTACAGGCGAGTATTCCACACCGCAAGGATATTTCGTTTGTGATACAAGACCCGATGAGTTTGAGGCCTATGAGGCTACATTCCCAGCCAAGGAGAAATTGGTTCTACCTGGTCAACTAATCTAAACATAACAAGGACGCTCCAAGTTTTGAAAAAGGCTTGGGGCATCCAATAATAAAAAGGAGCAACACATTGGAAAACAAGACTTTAAAAGAAAAAACAATTAGATTTATAGTGATTTTTCTATTATCAGGAGTGGCATTCTTCCTATTCACAATGCCTTTTAGAGAAATCCTATCCGTATTTACAGTATCAGAGGTTAGACCTGCTGCAGTATTAAATCCTTTGCTTGGAATCAGCTTCGGCTATCCTGCGGCTCTTGGCATTACAGTTGCCAACTTTATTGCTGATGCATACAGCGGTTATCCTGTAGCCGTTTTAATTGAAGGTATTATTCCACAGTTCCTATACTGCATAGTGCCATATTACATGTGGAGGGCTTTAACAAAGGGTGAAGAGCATAAGCACAGACTTAACAATGTAGAACGTGTTGTAAAGTTTGCTTTGGTAATCCTTGTCTATGCTGTAATCAGCGCTATTGGCGTAGGTGCAATAGTGCAAGCAAACTTCGGTGCTGATTTCTTAAACTGCGCAGTCTTTGTATTCTTCAACAACTTTGATGTTGGAATTCTGCTAGGCTGTCCACTTATGATTGCTTTTAACCAAGCAATTTCAAGACAAAGAAATCATGACAGAAAGCTTTCTGTCAACGAAATAATCATTTTGGTTGCAGCTGCTGTGGAGGCAATCGCTATCACTATATTGATCATTGCAGTGTATAGCAATGGTACTACTTTGGGTACTTACGACATTTGGAACACAATTTACTATTACTTGTTAGCTTTAGTAAATGCAATATTGGCTATAACTTTAGTAGTAATGTACGTATTTGAGAAAAAGAAAGTAGAGCATCAAATATGAAAGATTTAAAGGATAAGCCTTGGACAAAGGAAGATATTGCAGAGCTTTTTGATAAGCAAAGAGAGTTTTTCAAAAGCGGAAAGACTTTGGATTTACAGTGGCGTAAAAAGCAGTTAATCAAGCTAAGAGATGCCATGATTACTTACGAGCAAGAGATGTACGATGCTCTTTACGAGGATCTAGGTCGTAGCGATGTGGAAGCTTTTCTATGCGATTTGGGTCCAGTTATTTTGGAGACCAATGAGGCCATTAAGAATCTAAAGAAATGGGCAAAACCTGAGACTCACTTCTCAGGCTTTTTGACTTTTCCTAGTTTGACTACAAAGGTCTACAAGATGCCTTATGGAGTGAGTTTGATCATTTCTCCATATAACTTCCCAATCTTTTTAACTTTCGGTGTACTTGCTGCTGCCATTGCTGGCGGCAATACTGCGGTAATTAAGGCTAGCTCCAAGTCAAAGGCTTGCACAAAGGTCATGCAAAAAATTATCAGCGAGGTTTTCGAACCTGAATTTGTCAGCTTAGTTGACGGCGGTCACGATATTGCGGACATGTGTTTGGCTGAGCGTAGCGACAAGATTTTCTATACTGGTTCTCCTGCTGTTGCAAAGCACGTTATGGAGGAGG
>JAKSSL010000043.1 GCA_024403115.1 Clostridia bacterium | reverse complement strand
ACAAATAAAATAGCCAAGCTTGATGCTTGACTATTTCTTAACGTCTATTTTCAAAATTTTCTTAAGCTTTGATTCCTCTTCTTTTTCTGCAGGAGTGAACTCTTCTCCGCCCTTATCTACTAGCTTCATCATCCTCTTGTAAACATCCTTATTAACAGGATATTTCAATATGGCAATCATGGCAAAGATCATTAACAAACCTGGTATAAAATCGAAACAGTTTTCAATCCATGATAAAGCCTCTGCTCCCTGCTCGGCATTATCGCTTACAAAACCCGCGCCTTCTAAGATTATGCCCAAAGCTTGGAAGCCTACAGCCATAGATAAAGACTCGGACAAGGCTTGCAAAGATATTACCTCGCCGTGATGATGCTCTCCGCTTGCAAAAGCCTCAACCTCGCAGACATCATAAATAACCGATGGCATCAATTGCCAATAACAAGTATTTGCTATGGAATATACTGCGCATAGAACTAATGTGCCTGTGAAACTTGAAATGCCCACAAAACGCATCACCATAAGAGTTGCCCCACCTATTCCAAGGCCGACAGCCAAGATGTATTTCTTATCAAACTTAGATGAAAGAATTGATACAAAAGGTACCAAGACAATTCCAAGTAAAGTGATTTCAAGCATTGTAAGTGATATCTCATCTGATTCAAGCTTCAAATTGAAGGTCATAAAATACACTCTATCCGATGAGAAGAAGGTATTGGCAATCAAATATGAAATGCTTGCAAATACTATGTATTGTACCGGTTTTAGCTTAAGTATATGTCCATAATTAAGGAACATTTCCTTTAGTTTTCCAAGTGAAAGGATTTTTTGCTTAGTAGGTGCTTTTACATAATTCTTATCATCACTAATGTGGTTAGTTAAAGCGCAGATCAACAGACCTCCACCTGCTACAACGCCGACCATAAGACCAACCATTTGCCAACCGAACTCAGTGCTCATACCAATTTGCACTAATTTATCAACCACTATAGTTGGAAGCACCATACCTACAGCCATGCCCACTTGATTAAAGAAATATGCATAGGATCTAAGGACTGTCCTGTCATCGTAATCCTCAGTAAGGTCTGCACCCCACGCCATATATGGCACGAAAAAACCGCCAAAGCAAGTCCAAAAGCCTAAAGTCATAATCAAGTAATATACCAGCTTGAAACCATCGCTAGCATCAATTGATGTGAAAAGCAAAGTGCTTACTATTGCAATTGGAAAAGCTGCGGCAAGTAAAAATGGCTTTCTTTTACCCCATCTTGTATTAATATTGTCAGATACATATCCTGTAATAGGTCCTACAATAGCCTCCCACACAGAACCGATAGCAGTAATGGTTCCAGCTATGGCCGGGCTAATTCCCACTATAGTTGTTAAATAGAACAACAAGTAGGTGCTGGCAAAAGTGTACATAGTATTGTCAGCAATTCCGCCTATTCCATAGGATAATTTTGTCCCAAATTTAAGTTTCATACTTCTAGTGTATATGATAATGGCTTAAAAGTAAAGGGCTGGCAAATGCTTCTATTTGATCCGAGATATATTGCAAATTCTCCAAAAAATGATAAAATATACTTACAGTTTTTATAATTTTTACAAAAATGGAGAGGCTATGGAACTATTAGTAAAAGACATTTTGAATATGCCCATAATGAAAAATCACCGTATCGTTGCAGGATACAACGGTATTAACAATACTGTTACCTATCCCAGCGTATTTGATGGCGTAGAAGTGGGCCAAGATTACAGACCTTTTGATGTAAAGAACAATTTCTTCATTACATCATTTATCAACAACGAACCCAGCTATATTCTTAAAGCGGTAAAAGCCTTTGTAGAAGCTGAAGTTTCCGGTCTGTGCATCATAGATATGCACATAAATGACATCCCACAAAACGTAAAAGATTTTTGCGATGCCAAAAACTTCCCGGTTATATTCCTGGATGAGAAAATCCCATATTCTCATCTATTGTCTGCAATTTTGCAAAAGCGAGTTGCTTTGGAAGATACAAAGCTATTGGAAAGACAAATAGATGACCTTCGCGTGCACAAGCTTAGCGAAAAAGAAACCAAGTATACCTTGGACAATCTTAACGCTAACTTTTTAAATAAATGCGTTGTTTTCTACGCTTTAAAACGAAATGTAGATGAGTCCACTGACGAACACGACCTGTTCTCCATAGCTAGCATTTTTAATCCAGTGATTAACGCTTTTACCTGCGAATATCACGAAGGCATATTGTATATCCACTCCTTTGATGAGCAGATTTCTGATGAGGAAATGGAAAGAATCCGTGGAAGGTTTGATGAACTAATGCCAAACTCAACCATTGGAATAAGCAGAGTTCATGACATATTCGATTTGGGCTTGGGAGTAAAAGAAGCTTTAACCTGCGTTCAATCAGAAACCAAGAACAAGGTGGTTCACTACCAAGACTTAGGAACTGCTCGGCTATTAATCGAGCTTGAAGATCACCCCGCTATAGATGCTTTCTACGAAGAAATCATGGGGCCTATACTGAAAAACAAGCAGCTTTTCGCAACAGTAAAAGCTTTGATGGAAAACGAAATGGACTACAAAAAGGCTTCAAAATCCATGAAGGTCCACGAGAATACCATCCGTTACAGAGTGGGAAAAATCAAAGAACTAATAAACTATGGAAGCAGTGAAATCGATTTCCTAGAAACCCTTTCCATAGCCTATAAAATCTATAAACTTAAAGAAAATAAATAAGACGAGCGGCCGCTCGTCTTTTTATTCGTTGTATAGTTTTTTCGCTATATTTACAAGTCTCCTTGTTGCCGGAGTGATATTCGACAAATTAGGAATCACTATTCCAAATCTGCAGAATTGCTTCTCATCAAAGGATTTAAGAATAACATCACCATTCCAGTTCTCTGCAACAAGCTTGTTTTCACAGCTTATGCCAAGGCCCTTGGATACCATTTGATATGCAGTAAACAGGTCTC
>JAKSSL010000042.1 GCA_024403115.1 Clostridia bacterium | reverse complement strand
CGTCGGAGATGAAAAATGTTCATCTTCTTGCATGAATCCTCCGAAAATCCGTGAAGAGTGCTTTTTTTATGGTATAATATAGGTGTAAATAAGCTTGGTGAAGGGGTAAAAATGAATTTAGACCACTTAAATGACAAACAAAGAGAGGCAGTTTTACAAACAGAAGGACCGGTGCTAATACTGGCTGGAGCAGGCTCTGGAAAGACTAGCACTATGACTCATAGAATTGCCTATTTAATAGAACAAGGAGTTAGCCCTTATGAGATTTTGGCTGTGACTTTTACCAACAAAGCCGCAGGTGAAATGAGAGACAGGGTGGCTTCTTTAATTGGAAATTGCGACAGAATGTGGATATTAACTTTCCACAGCATGTGCCTTAGAATACTGAGAAAGCATGGAGACAAGTTAGGATACGATAAGAATTTCGTCATCTATGATACTACAGATCAAAAGACTTTAATGAAAAGCATCCTTAAGGAGCATCAAGTCGATGAGAAGAAGATGAACGCAAACTTCTTCCTTTCCATTATTAGCAAGAATAAGGAAAATGCTGTTTCACCGCAAAGCTTTTATATGGCTCACAAGGGAGATGGCAAATCGGAGCTGGTGGCAAAGGTTTACGATGAGTATGAAAAAGCTTTGAAGAAGAACAATGCCATGGATTTCGACGATTTGCTTTTGAATACGCACAAGCTATTTAAAGCTGACGAATCTGTGGTTTTGGAATATCAGGATAGATTCAAATATATAATGGTGGACGAGTATCAGGATACCAACCATTTGCAATATGAATTGATTCACGCTTTGGCCGAGAAGAGTCAAAACCTATGCGTTGTAGGAGACGATGACCAATGCATTTACGAGTGGCGTGGAGCTGACATACGCAATATTTTGGACTTTGAGAAGGACTTTAAGAACGCCAAGATTATCAAGTTGGAGCAAAACTATCGCTCCTACGGAAATATTCTAAAGGGCGCCCACTCTGTAATTAAACACAATCGTGGAAGAAAGGGCAAGGAGCTTTGGACCGATAAGGAAAACGGCGAGCTGATTAAGTATAGGATTTCGGATAGCGAAATTGAAGAGGCTGATTACATTGCAACTTGCATAGGAATTTATCATAGCAAGGGTTATTCTTACAAGGATATGGCCATTTTGTACAGAATGAATGCCCAATCCCGTGCCCTGGAAATGGGTCTTGCAAGGAAGGACATCCCTTATAGAGTTTTGGCAGGTCTGAGATACTACGACCGTAAGGAAGTTAAGGATTTGCTGGCATATATGAGGCTGATTGTAAACCCTGCGGACGACCTTTCCCTGAAGAGGATTATCAATGTTCCTAAACGTGGCGTAGGCGATAAAACCGTTGAAAAATGCCAGGCTTTAGCCATGGTTGAAGGCAAGTCTTTGTACGAGATTTTAGATCGCGTGGATGTTCAAAATGGGCTTCCTGTAAAAGCATGTGCTGGTGTTAAAGAGGTAATGGAAGTATTAAATATCTGCCGCCAGGAAAAAGATAATCTGAGAGTAAGCGACATATATGATACTCTTTTGGAGAAGACTGGATATTTGGTTGCTTTTACAGGGGAAAATACTGTGGAAGCGGAATCACGAATAGAGAACCTGATGGAATTCAAAACAGTTATTGCTGAATTTGAAAGGGATTCCGAAACAGGCTCTTTGGAAGAGTTTATGGAAAATATCTCATTGATGTCAGATATTGATAATCATAACAGCGATGAAGATGCAGTTGTACTTATGACTTTGCATAGTGCCAAAGGTCTTGAATTTCCAATCGTATTTATGCCCGGCATGGAAGAGGGAATATTCCCTGGTATGCGATCTTTTGAAAGCCCAGAGGGCTTAGAAGAGGAGAGAAGACTTTGCTATGTGGGCATGACAAGAGCCAAGGAAAAACTCATAATGACAACGGCAAGGAGCAGAATGATATTTGGAAGAACTGAGTATTCCAGACCTAGCTGCTTCATGAATGAAATAGACAAAAAGCTTTTAGAGGGAGACATGCCATATGTGGCTAAACCAAGGAGTTTGGGCGTTGACACAGGTTCCTTTGATGGCTTTGGTGGCAACGAAGTGCACATGCCTTTTGACCCGCTTAAGCAGGCTGAAAACATGTTGAAGCAGAGAAAAGCTGATCATGAAGAGTTTAATGTTGGGGATAGAGTAAGTCACAAGAAGTTTGGCCCTGGTACAGTTAAAAAGCTGGATGGCAGGGTAATAGTTATTGATTTTGAAGAGTACGGCGAGAAAAAGCTGGCCGTAGAGGTAGCTCCTCTTAAGAAGATTTATGAATAAGAAAGAGCGAATTAAAGAATTAGTAGAACAATTGAATAAGGCTTCAAAAGCGTATTATCAAGATGCGGTTGAAATTATGCCCAATGTTGAATACGATGCTTTGTACGATGAGCTTTTGAGTCTGGAAGAAGAAACAGGAATCATTCTTTCAAACAGTCCAAGCCAGAACGTGGGTTATGAAATCCTTTCGGAGCTTCCAAAGGAAGAGCACCCTTCACGTATGCTATCTCTTGACAAAACCAAGGAAAGAGAAGAGCTGAAAAGCTGGTTGAAGGATAAGGAAGGCCTTTTGTCGTGGAAGCTGGATGGTTTGACAATAGTTTTAACTTACGAAGACGGCGCTTTGATTAAAGCTTTAACTAGAGGAAACGGCGTTATTGGAGAAGTTGTAACTCCTCAGGCAAAGGTTTTTGCCAACGTGCCACACAAGATTCCTTTCAAGGGAAAGCTGGTTTTGAGGGGAGAAGCTATTATCACATATAGCGACTTTGACAAGATTAACGAGGAGATTCCTGAGCTGGATGCTAAGTACAAGAACCCTAGAAATCTTTGCAGTGGATCTGTGAGACAGCTAAACACTGAAATTACTGCCAGCAGAAATGTTAGATTTATAGCTTTTTCAATGGTTTCCGCCCAAGATAAGGACTTTAAGACAAGGCTTGAACAGATGGAATTTCTGGCAGAGCAAGGTTTTGATACTGTTGAAAACCATTTGGTAAACAGTGATACTATCTTGGAAAGAATTGAAGCTTATGC